>NZ_CAURKP010000003.1:0-102774 GCF_963525155.1 uncultured Rhodococcus sp. | reverse complement strand
CAACCGCCGTACCCGTGATCGCCGTCGCCGGAACCGAGAGTGACGTCGTGGTCTCGACATCCACCGGAGCCGAAGCAATGCTGATCGTCGCGAGTGGACCTGCACCAGCGTTGAGAGGCGTGGTGTCCTTGTTCTCGCGAGGCGAGCACCGGGTCGGAGCCCACTGTGTACCAAGGAAACTCGCCTTTGCGAGCTGAGTGCTGAAGTTTTCGCTGGCACCGAGGTTGCCGGCCGCACCCGCGGTCCTCACCTTCGGCTGGATCACTCCCGTCGCACCAGCGACCATTGTTACGTCGACTGCGGGAAGTCGGAACCACGTGTCTCCGTTGCCGTTTGTCGAGCCATCGAGGTTCTTCTTGGACTTCGGTACTCGAATTCCACCCTCCGAGTTCGTGCTCGTCGTCGGACTGTTGCCGATCACCTGGTTGTTTCCTGACAACCGCAGGATCCCGCCGCTGCCGTCGACATTGCCAGAATCGTTGACTCTGAGAACATTCGGTGCGACATTGTCGAGTCCGATGGAGGTACCTGCGACGACGGTAGCGGAAACGTACGTCGCATTGCTCGGGATGGCATAGTCGATTTTCAGACGTGACAAGTTCGTAGTAGTCGCTCCGGAGTCCTTGTCCGGATATGACGTTCCGCTCGGCTGAATTCGGTAGGTGAAAGTCTCGCCGGGCTGGACAGAAGCCGGGGCGTCGACCGTGATGAGGTTGTCGGTGACCTTGTGGACGTCTCCGATAATCGATCCGGCAACGCACGCTGTTTTGAAACCGGTGGTCGAGATAGCAGCTGACGCGGGCGTGCCGACCAGCAGCATTCCGGCGACCATGGCGGTTCCGGTTATGGGCACGGCGAATCGCCGCAACTGAGAGATTTGGGGCATGGGCACTTCCTTCGGAAGGGCAAACATGAGCAGTGGATTCGGACAAAACGTGTGCGCGCCGTCACAACATAACGAAAAAACTAGTACGTGTACTACTTTTGGCAAGACACTTGTCCAATTCACCCCGGACTCACCCTCGTATCACCAGACGCGGGATGGAAAAGCAGGGTATGGAAACTCGATTGAACGCAAAACTATCGCCAAAGCGGCCCATCGACAACGCTTTTGGTGGTCACCGCGCCAATCGGCGGGAAAAAGTTGATATTTCGTCAGTTCAGAAAAAGTTCCAAACCTACCAGTACGAAAGTACGAAAAGGGCCGCGACGGAGTCCGTCGCGGCCCTGATTGTGTTGGTTCAGCGTGTCAGCGAAGCACATCCGTGCCGACAAACGGCACCAATGCCTCGGGCACTCGCACCGAACCGTCGGCCTGCTGATGGTTCTCGAGAATCGACACGATCCAGCGCGTCGTAGCCAAGGTGCCGTTGAGAGTGGCGGCCGTCTGCGGCTTGCCGTTCTCGTCGCGGTACCGAACTCCGAGGCGGCGGGCCTGGAACGTCGTGCAGTTGGACGTCGATGTCAGCTCGCGGTAGGTGCCCTGCGTCGGGACCCATGCCTCGCAGTCGAACTTACGCGCAGCCGAAGAACCGAGGTCTCCGCCGGCGACGTCGATCACGCGGTACGGAACGTCGATGGCCGCCAACATGTCTCGCTCCCACCCGAGGAGACGCTGGTGTTCGGCGTCGGCGTCCTCGGGACGGCAGTACGTGAACATCTCGACCTTGTCGAACTGATGGACACGGATGATGCCGCGGGTGTCCTTGCCGTAGCTGCCGGCCTCGCGGCGGAAGCACGAGGACCAACCGGCGTAGCGCTTCGGGCCTTCGTTCAGTTCGAGGATCTCGCCCGAGTGGTAGCCGGCCATGGGTACCTCGGAAGTTCCGACGAGGTACAGGTCGTCATCTTGCAAGTGGTAGATCTCGTCCGAGTGAGCACCGAGGAACCCGGTACCCGCCATGATTTCCGGACGTACGAGCACCGGCGGAATCATCATCGTGAATCCGTTGGCGATCGCCTTCTGCGCAGCCAACTGCAGCAGTCCGAGCTGGAGCATGGCCCCGTAGCCGGTCATGAAGTAGAAGCGCGAACCCGAAACCTTGGCGCCGCGTTCCATGTCGATCAGGCCGAGCGACTCGCCCAGCTCGAGGTGATCCTTCGGCTCGAAGTCGAACTTCGGAATCTCACCGACGTGTTCGAGCACGATGTAATCGTCCTCGCCGCCGGCCGGCGCACCTTCTTGTACGACGTTGGAAATCGCGCGGTGTGCGGAGTCGAGCGCGGCCTGCGCCTCGTGCTGCGCGGCCTCGGCTTCCTTGACCTTGGCCGCCAGTTCCTTGGAACCCTCGAGCAGCGTGGGACGCTCCTCCGGAGATGCCTGTCCGACCTTCTTGCCGAAGGCCTTCTGCTCTGCGCGGAGGTTGTCTCCGGTCAGAACGGCAGCGCGTCGGGACGCGTCGGCTTCGAGCAGAGCGTCGACCAGTCCTGGATCTTCTCCACGGGTGCGCTGCGACTCGCGGACGATTTCGGGGTTCTCACGGAGAAACTTGAGGTCAATCACGACTTCGAACTTTACCCACTCACCGCAGCTCGCCGACGGTCACGTCCACGTCGGAGAGGGGGAGATCACGATTCGAGCAGACTCAGGTAGTCCTCGCGTCCGAACATCCGAGCCGCGTCGACGGCAGTCGGGTGTCCACCTTTCGGGTCGGCTCCCCCGCTCACCAGCGCTTTCACCACCGCATCCTCGCCCTTGAAGACCGCCCCGGCAAGGGGCGTCTGGTTCTTGTCGTTGGGTCGGTTGACGTCGGCACCGCGCTCGATCAGGGCAACGACGGCGTCAGCGTGACCGTGGTACGCCGCCAACATGACGAGCGTGTCGCCACTCTCGTTGGTCAGATTGACGGGAACTCCGGCATCGACGTACGACGCCAGCCCGGCCGCGTCGCCGGTTCGTGCCATGTCGAAGAGCCGGCCCGCCAGCTCGACAGCCTCGGGATCGAGTGGGGTGTTTTCGCTCATGACTACAAAATACTCACAGACGCGATTGTGAGTTTTGTAGTGAAGGTTCGATATCGCCACGGCAACAGGCATGATGGAATCGATGTCCGAAGACAAGATCGAGAAGTCGCCAGATCCGGCCGATCCCCAGGGGACGCCGGCGAAGAAAACTGTCTCCGCGAGTCGCACCCGTCGGGTCCTGGCTGCTGTGGCGGTAGGTGCGGTGGTCGCCGCGATCGCAACGATCGCGATTTCCGGTGGATTGAACAAGGACGACTCGTCCTCGGTCAGTGTCAGTGGCGGCGGTCCCGCAGCGACGGGATCGACTCGCGACGACGCCTTCACCGCGGCTGCGGCCGGCGACTGTCTCAACTGGACGCCTGCGACCGAGTCGGGCGGAGACCGCACGGACATGTCGAAGGTTCAGTGCGGAACTGAACACCGCTTCGAGGTAGCCGGACCACTCGATCTCTCGGTGTTCCCGGGCGCCGAGTTCGGCCCCGGTTCCCGGTACCCGGGCGCCCTTCGGTTCGCCGAACTACGCGACGAGCACTGCACACCCATCGTCATGTCCTACCTCGATTCGAAGTTCGATCCCAAGGGCAAGTTCAGCGTCGGCCTGATGTTCCCGAGCGAATCGGGTTGGGCTTCGGGTGAGCGCGCACTGCGTTGCGGCTTGCAGTTCTCGACCACGACCGGCGAACTACAACCGTTCGTGGGCCGCGTGGCGGACCAGGACCAGTCGAACGTGTGGGACGTCGGCACGTGCATCGGCATCAACCAGAACCTCCCGACAGATCCGGTCGATTGCGCGAAACCGCATGCATACGAGGTTATTTCGGTGATAGACCTCGGCACTCAATTCCCGGGCGCAATGCCGTCGGTCGAAGATCAGGACCGCTATCTCGAGGGCGTCTGCACTCAGGCGTCCAACGAGTACCTTGGTTCCGCAGACGCGCTTCGCGACAAGACGCTGACACTGTTCTGGGACAACATTTCACTGGAAAGCTGGTTGGCCGGCAGCCGCCGAGTCAATTGTTCGATCGGCAAAGAGGTCGAAACCGGCGGGTTTGCCGCGATCACCGGAAGCGCCAAGGGCGACATCCTGATCAACGGCGCCGCTCCGGTCCCGCCACCCGCTGCACCGGAAGGTCGGTCGTTGCCGACGCCGTTGCCCGGCGCAGCTCCGCCGTCGTAAGCCATGACGGTAACTATGACGCCCGACCGGTTCGAGGAACTGGTCGGCGAGGCGCTCGATCTGATTCCGCCCGAACTTGCCAAGGCAATCGACAATGTCGTGGTGCTTGTCGAAGCACGTGACGAGGAAGAACCGGGGCTGCTCGGTTTGTATCAGGGCGTCGCTCTGACCGAGCGGGATTCTCATTACGGTGGGTACCTGCCGGACACGGTCACTATTTTCCGCGATTCGATACTCGACATCTGCGCATCCGAGGACGAGGTTGTTCACGAGGTCGCCGTGACCGTCATCCACGAGATCGCGCACTACTTCGGCATCGAAGAAGACAGATTGCACGAACTCGGCTGGGGCTGAGGGCAAAGTCGTCCGATTTCGGGGGGAACCAAAAGCGGGCGGTATGCATCAAAGTATGTGCGGGGGGATATCGACGGCTGTGCGCACGGCCTCCCGACCACTTATCCGCCCTGGTCAGGAAGGAGTTCGGCACTATGCACGTCGACCCTCAAGCCCTAGTTGCCGCCGCAATGGAACTCGAGTCCGCGGCGACGCGATTGCGCGGAATCGTCTCTACTGCGCAGCCGACGCTACGCGTTCTCCCAGCGGGATCCGAAGAAGTGTCCGGTAGCGCGGCAAATTACTTCAACACCATCTCGGGCAGCCTTGCCTCGTCCACCGATCGGGCAATCGAGGAGCTCACCGCGGCTGCGGCAGCTCTGCGCAAGAATGCAGCTGCCTACGAGCTCGAAGACCAGCTCACCAAGTCCAGCCTGGCAGCCGCACCGATCTGATCGACAGAAATCGAGCTCGGTAACTCGGCAACACAGTCACACTTCCTGGGGGGAAGAACAATGGTCGGCATCACCGGCGTCATCTGGTATCCACGGGGCGCAGCACCCAACTCCGCAGCACTGGTCGCCGGAGCCGGGCCGGTCCCTCTCGGCGTGGCGGCCGGAGCCTGGTCCACCGTGTCGTCCGGACTGACCGACACCGCTGCGTCCATCTCTCGCGTGATGGCGGATCTTCGCACCGGGTGGTCCGGAGAAGCAGCGGATGCCGCATTGAGTAAGTTCGCGCCGTTTCAGGAATGGGCTGCTGCTGCCGCGTTGCTCGCGGGAGAAACTGCAGGTAAGGCCCAGGTGCAGTCCGGTTCGTACACGGTTGCCACCCTCGCCATGCCGTCCCTGGCCGAGATTGCAGCAGTTCAAGCGGCCAAGGTCGCCGCGTACTCCATCGGCGGTGCCCTGGTCGGCGGTGCCGCTGCCGCCGAGGCTGCCGAAGAAGCTCTCAAAATTCGAGCGGCGGTGACGATGGAAACGTACGACGCCGCAACGGCCCATCTGGCCGTGCAGCAGAACTTCGACTCACCACCGTCCATCGCGGAACCCACAGCTGGGGCATCCGCTTCGGCCGAAAGCCCAGGCAGTGCCGCACGACAGTCCGTCGTGCAAGCGGCATCCACGCTCGCTGACGCAATCGCGGATCCCGTGCGCGCCGCCACCGCTGCTGTCGCATCCGTAGTTTCCAACCCGGTATTTGCCGCCGCTGCCTCACAAGCCGGTGCCATCTCCGGTGGAGTTGCCACCGCAGCCAGCGCCACCACCACCGCAGTCACAGGCGCCACCACTGCCGCATCAGCTCTCGCGACGGCAGGAGCAGGACTCACCGGACTGGGCGGCGCGGGACTCGGCGCTTCCACACCATCACTGTTCGGCACCCCGTCGGCAAGCCGGGCACCGGCACAGGTCAGCGCAGCTTCCGCGACTACCGGAACCGGAGCAATCGCGGGCTCGTCGTCGAGCAGCAGCACCGGTCGGCACGCTCTTCCTGATCCCTCCACCGGCCAGAGCGCCACGCGCCAGAACCCCGTGACCTCGCCGGTTCAGGGCACCACAGATACCGTCAGGGTGGATCCGGCCCGAACCGCAGGCGGATCTGCGCCGATCGCCGGCGGCCGTCATGCGGCCCAATCTGAAGACGAGACCGAGCACGACACACCCGATTACCTGAAGCACTTCGAGCACTTCGCCGACGGCCGAACAGTCATCCCGTCCGTGATCGGTGGCGCACTCGAAACTGCAGAGCATTGATGGTGGACCTCGGCACCTCACCTGAGGGGTGGAATTTACCTGTCATCGCCCTGTCACAGGACGAAATCGACTATGTACGTGAGCGACTCGGACTCGATGCGCTTCCCGTGGTTCTCGGTGGCGCGACGGTTCACGGCAGTGCGAGCGCTCACCGTACGGCGATGCAGTCCGCGGCAGATTCACTCTCCGAGCGCGATCTCCTCCCCGGCGGGGAGATCCATCACGACCTCAGTGCCCGCCTGCGCGTCCTGACCCACCCCAAGTGGGAGTTGGCGCTGCGTCGGCATGTCGGCGGAAGCATTTCACGCCTCTGCGTCGCGCAGGGCGAATTCCTTTGTGTCGAAGCGACTTCAACTGATTCTTCGTTCGCATTGCGCAGCGTCACCGCCGAACCAGCTGCACCCGTTGTCACCGCGCTCGGCAGCGCCGAAGCAATGCCGATTGCCGTGATCAACGCACCGACCGAGATGCTCAGCCTGGCATTCGGCGCCGGCCCGGATGCAGGCAGCGTAACCTCGGCCTTGATCAACGCCGGAATACCCGAAGACGACGCGCGCCAACTGGGTAGCGCAATCGTCACATGCACCGCCTTCGCCGAATTGGTCGGAATACCACACAGTTTGGGAGCGACGACGCTCATGACCGGCGCAGTGACTGTGTACGACACCTTGTCGGGTCGGCTGGTCGGTTCGACCACTCGGGCCGCCGACGGCACCGAATGGACGTCCATCAGTTCCGGAACATCCCATCGCCTCCGACAAGCCGTGAACGCTCTGGTAACGGAACTCGAGGAATCGGCGCCGGAGACTTCCGGGTAACCTCGGGGCGTCCCTTCAACGCCCGGAGCCTTACTTCAGCATGCAGTTCTCGCGTCAACCGTCGTCACCGGGCGAACAAGGCTCGGTCGCCACGATCGACCGGCCGAACGAAGAACGGGCAACAACACCGCACCGACAAGACCTGAACGGACTGCGTGGCCTCGCCATCGGTTTGGTGGTCGTGTTCCACGTGTGGTTCGGACGGGTATCGGGCGGGGTGGACGTCTTCCTGGTTCTGTCCGGATACTTCTTCGTCGGCTCACTGGTTCGACGCGCCGAAGCCGGGGGTTCACTCAACCCGGTCCCGGCACTGCGGCGGGTGTTTCTGCGGCTGTTCCCCCTGATCGCGGTGGTCAGCATTTTGACCGCACTGGGGACCGCGTTGCTGCTGCCACGCACACGCTGGGCCGATCTGGGCGATCAACTGATCGCGGTGCTCGGGTTCTTCCAGAACTGGCAGCTCGCCAGCACCGCAAGCGACTACCTGGCCGCCGACGGCTCGGTCACTCCCCTGCAGCACCTGTGGTCGATGGCCGTGCAAGGTCAGTTCTATCTCCTGGCCATCGCACTCGTCTCCGTGATCGCTTATGTGGCTTCACGCGTGAATCCCAACTATTTCCGCCCGTCACTCGCGGTCACCCTTCTGGTTCTGACCGCAGGATCTTTTCTCTACGCACTCGCCAAATCTTCGCGTCACCAAGCCTGGGCGTACTACGACTCCGGCGCCAGGTTGTGGGAATTGGCCCTCGGTGGTCTGCTGGCCGTTCTGATGACCAGCACACGCAGTCGGCAGATCGCATCCCTGCCGTTCTCGGTCAGAGCAACGATCGGCTGGGCGGGGCTTTCGTCGATCCTGTTGTGCGGCATAGTGCTCGACGGCGCCCAGCAGTTCCCCGGCCCGTGGGCGCTGGTGCCGGTGCTGGCCACTCTTGCGCTGATCCTGTCCGGAGTCGGCGACGACACGCCTTGGACGTCGAAGACGCTTGCCCATCCGGCACTGACGTGGCTCGGCTCGTTCGCATTCGCGCTGTACCTGATTCACTGGCCGATTCTGGTGTTTGCACTCGTGATCACCGGACGCCCCGAAGCCGGCCTGCTCGGTGGGGCACTGATCATCGCCCTCTCCGTCGCGGGGGCGCTTGCACTCCGGCGCCTGGTCGAGGTTCCGGTGGAGCGCGGAGGCCGCTCGCGCCGGTACACCGTCCTGGTATGCGTCGTCACCGCTGCCGTGGTCCTCGCCGCTTCGGTCGCCTGGCAGTCGTACGCGAGCAGCCAGACGACGGGCCAGCGGGCGGTCGACACCCTCGACCTCCCGACCCATCCCGGCGCACTCGCGCTCACCGACGGTGCCGAAGTACCCAAGGCGTCGATGGTTCCCTCGATCTTCGATGCGCCACTGGACCTTCCGGCCAGTACGCTCGACGGCTGTATCGCCGATTTTCTCGAGCGGGACGTCGTCCACTGCACCTACGGCGACGCCGACGCAGACAGAACCATCGCGCTCGCGGGTGGTTCGCACTCCGAGCACTGGCTCACTGCGCTCGACGAACTCGGCAAGAGTCACGGGTTCCGCGTCGACACGTATCTGAAGATGGGCTGCCCGCTCACCATCGACTCCATGCAGACGTTGTCGGACAACGACTATCCGGATTGCGTCGACTGGTCGCGTGGAGTGCTGACCGAGTTGGCCGACGCCTCACCCGATTTCGTGTTCACGACGGCAACCAGGCCGAGTTCCGACGGCCCTGGCGACGTGACGCCCGAGTCTTACGTACACGTGTGGGAGGAACTGGGGCGCGACGGTATCGACGTGCTCGCCATCCGCGATACCCCGTGGTTGCACCACGACGGCGTCGCCTACCGCGCGATCGACTGTCTGGCGACAACCACGTCACCCGATCACTGCGCGATGCCACGGTCCGAAATGCTCAGCGACGTCAATCCGGCGCCGTCGGCGATCGGCGATCTGACCAACGTCCGTCTACTCGACCTCAGCGACGGCGTCTGCGGACCGGAGTTGTGCCGCGTCGTGGAGGGAAATGTATTGGTGTATCACGATTCCCACCACCTGACAGCCAGCTACGTGAGCACTCTGTCCGCTGAACTCGGGCGCCAACTGAGCGTCCAGACCGGTTGGTGGTGAAGCCGGCCGTCAGCCCATCACGTCGTCGGCACCGGGGATGAGTCGATGCTCGAACGGCGGGTTGACGGTTCCCCAGCGCAGGCACTCCCAACCGCCGTCGACCGAAGGCAACAGTTCGACGGTCTCGGTGTTGGCCAAGTGGTTGTTGGCTGCGAACAGACCGGGGACACCGGCAAGCTGGGCTGCGACAAGACGAATCGCAGCACCATGACTCACCACGACGATGTCGCCGCCGTCTCGTGAGCCTTCGAGAAATTCTTCGCGCAACGCATTGACGACGGGGACGTATCGCTCCAGGACGTCGTATCCCGTTTCACCACCGGGGATGCGAGCGCCGAGGTTGCCGGTGTGCCAGTGATGGAACGTCTCCATGAACAGTCGGTGCGCGGCCTCGTCGGTACGATCTTCGAGGTCACCGGCCTGCACCTCGTGCAATCCGTCCCGCACGTCCAGAGAGACACCGGCGGCCTGCTCCACGAAACCTGCTGTCTGCCGGGCACGCAAAGCCAAGGACGATACGAGCGCCAGCGGAGGCGCCGAAGCCAGGCCGATGCCCAACGTCTCGGCCTGCGCCAACCCTTCCGGCGTGAGCTTTGCTCCTGGCAGGGCGGTGTCGAGACGTTTGGCGACATTCGCCTCCGTCTGACCGTGCCGAACGAGGATGAGCCTTCCGGTCATCGTTCTCCCCCTCCATGCTTGAGTTCGTCGATCCACCGAATCGCTTCTTCGTCCGAAGGAGGTTGTGGCCCGGTCGAATTCGCTGTCGCCCACGACCCCAGGAAGCGGACTCCGGATTTACGATGCAGCGCACGCATCGCCTCGGCCACCAGCGAGTCCTCGACGTGTCCGACGCAGTCCACGAAGAACCGGTACGTGCCCAATTCCGTTCGCATCGGCCGTGATTCGATCCGAGTCAGGTCGATACCGCGAGCGGCGAATTCGGAGAGTGCGCGCACCAGGGAGCCGGGAGCGTTGTCGAGATGAAGCACCAGCGCGGTGCGATCGGCACCGGTCCGCGCCGGAACCGGGGCCGGCTTGGTGACCAACACGAAACGTGTGCGGGCGCCGCCTACATCGGCGACGTTGTCCGCCAGGCTGTCGAGTCCGAGCATCTGACCTGCCAAAGCCGTGGACACACCGGCGTCGACGGTTCCGGCCTGCACATCCAGGGCCGCACCGGCATTGGACGAGGCCAACACCACCTCGGCCTGGGGCAGGTTCTCGGCGATCCAACCGCGGACCTGCGCGCCCGCATGCGGGTACGCGCCGATCGTTCGGACCTGATCGGCGGTGGTCCCGGCCCGAACCAGGATGGAGAAACTCACGTCCAGATCGGTTTCGGCGACGATCTGCAGCGGCGAACCGAGAGCGAGTGAATCGAGCGTCGGAGCTACGCCGCCTTCCACCGAGTTCTCGAAGGGAACCACGGCTCCGTCCACGGAACCGTCGCGAACCATGTCGAGAGTCGCCGGCGGACTGCCTGCCGGTACTCGCTCGACGGTTTCGCCGAACGCGCCCTCAGCCTCCAACTGGGCGAGAGCTATCTCCGTGAAGGTTCCCGACGGACCGAAATACGCGATTCTTGGCACGCCTAAAAGATTACGCACCGACCCACGCCGGTCACTGCAAACCCGCGGCACGCAAAGCCGTTTCCACTGCAGGCAGATCCGCGACCTCGATCGTGAGCAGCACCTCACGCATGGCCGACGCGGCTTCGGGGATCAGCGCGGCAAGTTTCTCCGGCTTCGGATCGACCATCGCGGCGCGCACGTCGTCGCCGCGCAGTGCAGCGACGGTGCCACACAGCAGGGCGATCACCTCGTCGCCGTCGGCCGCGCGGGCTACGAAACCGACGGACTCGTGCGCGAGTACCGCCAGGAAATCAGCCACTTCGGTGGGCGTAAGACCGGCGGCGAGTCCGGGGATCCGGCCACCTTCGCACAGACGCAGCGCCGCTTCGGCGGGTGTCAGATCCTCTTCGCCGCCGTCGACGTACACAGCGAGTGGAGCGGGCAGGCGCAGCGCGATCGCGTCGTCGATCTGGTCGGTGGTGACGTCGACGTCGAAACGGACGGCCTCGTACGACGCTTCCGTGTCCGCACGCAGTTCTTCCGGATCGATATCGAGACGGACGACAACCCGGCCTGCTGCTTCGCCACCGATCAGAACCGACGCCGGAACAACCGGGAGAAAGAGTGCTTCGAGGAGTCCGCGCGAGTTTCTCGGGGCGGGCAGCCCGAGTGAGAGAGGAATGGCCACAGACAAACCGTAACCCCGGCGCAGGCGGCGGATTCCACGCGAGTTGCGCAAAAGTCTTGCGATTCACACCGAAGCGCCTTAGGTTAGGGTTACCTCATCATCCGATGGAGTTCGAGAGAACACCCGCCAAGGGGGCAGCATGGCAACGAAGACCAGCACCGGCCCGTCCACCGCCGAACGCGTCCGCAGCGCCTGTGTGCGCGCACAAGACGCAGTTCTCGCCATCGAAGGCAGCGATCCCACCGTCACGTCGGTGCATCACCTGCGTTCGAACGGTGACGTCGTCGTTGCAGTCCCACATGCCTCCGCTGCTGCGGCTCTGGCCTGGAACTCCGGCGGCGGCGGCCTGCCTGCCGTCCTCGAGATCACCGATCACGCACCACTGCGGCTGCGTGAGCCCGTGCGCTCCCTCGTGTGGCTTCGCGGCTCGTTGCACGCCGTGCCCGACTACGAGGCACGCGTTCTCGCCGACGACGTCGCATCCGAACATCCCCACCCGGGGCTGCTCGACATCGGCCACACCTCGGTCCTCCTTCGCTTGAGCCTGGCCTCGGCTGTAGTCGCTGATTCAACGGGGGCAGAACCCGTCGCCGTGGACGAACTGCTGAACGCCAGCCCCGATCCCTTCTGGGAAATGGAGACCGCATGGCTGCAGCATCTCGACGAAGACCACCGCGACCTCGTGGACCTGCTCGTGCGCAAGCTTCCCCCATACATGCGCACCGGACGCGTTCGCCCACTCGGCATCGACCGCTACGGACTTCGCCTGCGGGTCGAGGATCACACCGGTGACCGCGACGTGTGGATGCCGTTCGCCAACCCCGTCGACGACGCTCCCGCGCTGAGCCGCGCCATCCGCATGCTGGTCGGGTGCCCTTTCCTCAACGGCCTCCGATCGGGCGGCGCATCAAACGGCTAGCGTTGCGCGGGTGAATGCCCGCGAAACCGTCCGCACCTGGTTACGGCCGCCGACTCCCGTCCCGGCCGGCCCGGCCCTCGATCCGGCCGCCAGACGCGGAGTCTGGATCGAGATCACGATCGTCCTGCTGGTCACCTTCGGACTCAGCGGATTGTCCGGGATCCTCTCGCTCGCCGAATCCTTGGCGACGCCGGTTGCGCTCTCGGATCAGACGGTTGCACTCAACCCGTCGCGGGCCGCCATCGACTGGATCGACCTGGCGCGCCAATTGCTGGGCGTCGCAAAGCTTCTCGCGTGGGCAGCGCTGGGACTCTATCTACTGTGGCGTTCGGGGATCGGTCCACGTGCTGCGGGACTGACCCCCAAGCCTCGATTCGGGCGCGACATCGCTCCGGGATTCGGCCTCGCCGCTGTGATCGGTCTCCCCGGTCTGCTGTTCTATCTCGTGGCTCAGGCCCTGAGCATCAACCTCACCGTCCAGGCCAGTGCGCTCGACGATCACTGGTGGCGGGTGCCGATCCTCGTACTGTCCGCGATCGCGAACTCCGGTGCCGAAGAGGTGCTGGTCGTCGCCTACCTGATCACTCGCCTCCGAACGCTGGGTTGGAGCGAGAACAAATCACTGCTCGCGTCGTCACTCCTGCGCGGCAGTTACCACCTCTATCAGGGGTTCGGTGGCGGCGTCGGAAACGTGATCATGGGGCTCGTGTTCGGCCGGTACTGGCAGCGCACCGGGAAACTCTGGCCGCTGGTCATCGCCCACGCTCTCATCGACATGGTGGCGTTCATCGGTTACGCCCTCCTGCGCGATCACGTCTCCTGGCTGCCGTGACCGGTACCGTGAACTGGTGACCGGCGACTCCGAATATCCTCAGCGCCCTCCGCGGCGCCAGCCGCCAGGGCCACCTCCGCGTGGACCGATACCTCCGAGGCAGAACCCTCCACGCCAGAATCCACCCCGTCAGGGCCCACCCCCGCAGCGGCGTCCACCGATGCCGCCGGAAGGGCCGACGGTCATTCGCCGCGACGGACGCCCGCAGCAGCAGAATCCGGCCAATCAGGCCTGGTCACAGGTCCCACCACAAGCGCCGCAGCAGCCCAGGCGTGAGGACTGGGCGCCGACCCAACGCCCGCAACCGTTTCAGGACGACCCGCGCAGGCAGGGGCCGCCGCGTCAGGATCCGCAGCGCCAGGCGAAGTATGCGCCCGCACCGCCGCGCCGAACCCCGCCGAACGCCCCGCCGCGCCCTCCAGAACCTCCGAAGCAGCGACGCCCCCGCAAGCGTCGTAGCTGGGGTAAACGTATCGGCATCACGTTGTTGGTCTTGCTGCTCGCGCTGGCCGGCGCGCTCTATTACGTCGACAGTTCGCTCAATCGAATCGACGCGCTGCCCGACTACGCGGGACGCGTCGCCGATACTCCGGGCACGAACTGGCTGATCGTCGGGTCCGACAGTCGTGAGGGGCTCACCCCCGAGCAGGAGCAAGCCCTTGCGACGGGCGGTGACACCGGTCCCAAGCGCA
Organism: uncultured Rhodococcus sp.; assembly: GCF_963525155.1. NCBI lineage: Bacteria > Bacillati > Actinomycetota > Actinomycetes > Mycobacteriales > Nocardiaceae > Rhodococcus > uncultured Rhodococcus sp. The sequence goes on along the minus strand of NZ_CAURKP010000003.1, from coordinate 88,883 downwards.
CTGACACGGTCATCTTGGTCCACGTCCCCAAAAGTGGGAAGACGACCATGGTCAGCATCCCTCGCGATTCGTACGTTCCGATTCCCGGCTACGGGTCGGACAAGATCAACGCCGCCTTCGCCTTCGGTGGCGCTCCATTGCTGGTGCAGACCGTCGAAGAGGCAACGGGGCTTCGCATCGACCACTACGCCGAGATCGGATTCAGCGGGTTCGCCGGCATCGTCGACGCCGTCGGTGGCGTCAACGTGTGCCTGGCACAGCCGATCGACGATCCACTGGCCGGGATCAACCTCCCCGCCGGATGCCAGGACTTGAAGGGTTCGGACGCACTCGGGTTCGTGCGAACTCGCGCAACGGCGCTCGCCGACCTCGACCGCATGAACAACCAGCGCCAGTTCATGTCGGCGTTGCTGTCGAAGGCGACGAGTCCGACCACGTTCCTCAATCCGTTCCGGTTGTGGCCACTCGTCTCCGATACCGCCAAATCTCTACAGGTCGACGAAGGCGATCACATCTGGAATCTGGCCTCACTCGCCTGGGCGCTTCGCGGCGGGATGACCACCACGACGGTTCCGGTCGCCGGTTTCGAGGACGTGGACGGTTCGGGCAACGTGTTGTTGTGGGACAAGGCGCGCGCTTCGCAGTTCTTCGACGCCCTGGCCAACGATCAGCAGATTCCACAGGATCTGATCACGACGGGGTAATCGCCCTGAGTTCCGGTAGTACCGCGGGAGGACAGGCCCGGCGAACAAATCGCTTTCCGGCAGGACGCGGAATCGGCGGCCGAAAAATACCGTGAAGGTATGAACACAACACACCGCCGATTCCGCACTCTCGCCGTCGTTGCCGCCGCCGTCGGAGCTGCTGCACTCGTGACGTCCTGCTCCGGAACCTTCGAGAAGTTCGACGACTCCAAGGCGTACAAGAAAACCGAAACCTTCTCTTTTGCACAAGCATCCAACGGAATCGACACACTGCCGAGTTGGGTTCCCGCCGGCGCAACGGGTATCGACGAGGTCATCCGCACCACCGGCAACGAACGCATCCTGCGAATGACTGCGAACATCGCGGAGATAGATCACAACAGCTGCATCGCACGACCCACCGTCGAAACTCGTCCCGCATCGTTGTCCGCACAGTGGTGGCCGACGGGGGTCGAGAAGGGCAGTTCTTTTCAGTGCGGCGATTGGTACGTCGGCGAAAAGGACTCGTTCGTCTACGGGTACCGACCGGAAACTGTGGGCTTCGTCATCGATCAGCTCGACAAGAAGTAGCTCCCTCTCAGCGGCGACGACCCAGTAACCTGTTGGGATGACACAGGCGAAGAACTCGAGCGAATTCACCACTCTGCTGCGTCAGCAGATCCGTAACGAGTTCACTGCATCGCAGCAGTACATCGCGGTAGCGGTGTACTTCGATGCACACGATCTTCCGCAGATGGCCGCGCGCTTCTACAGCCAGGCCACCGAGGAACGCGGTCACGCGATGATGATGATCCAGTACCTGCTCGACAACGACCTCGACGTGGACGTTCCGGGCATCGACGACGTCGTGACGAAGTTCGACAGTGTCCGGGCTCCGGTCGAGTTGGCACTCGAGCAGGAGAAGACGGTCACGGAGCAGATCACGCAGCTGGCACGCACCGCGCGCGATACCGGCGACTACCTGGGCGAGCAGTTCATGCAGTGGTTCCTCAAGGAACAGGTCGAGGAAGTGGCAAGCATGACAACACTTCTCACCATCGTCGACCGCGCCGGCGACAACCTGTTCCACCTCGAAACGTTTGTCGCACGCGAGATGAACACCCCGGCCGCTGCCGATGCAATGGCGCCGACGCCCGCCGGCGGCGGCGTCTGAGGGCCACCGGCCTACCGAGTCTCAGGCCGCTCGGCGGCGTTCAGTGATCTGAGGAAATTGTTGTACGCCTCAAGATCACTGTCGCCGTCGATCTCGGCGCGGCGGTCCAGGTCGGCATTCATCCGTTTGTCGTCGCGGTTCCAGCGCATCGCGAAGATCACGACCACCACCAGCGCGACGGGCTCTCCGTACGACCACGCGAGGGCGCCCGCCAGCTGCTGATCCTGCATCACGTCCACGCCCCACTCCGGAGGCGGATCCACGAACGTGGTCAGCAGCGGCTTTGTCGCCATCATGAGTACGACGCCGATGAACACGTGCAGCGGCATCTCCACGAACAGGTCGAAACACCGGCCGAGGTAGCTCTGTCGCACCGGCAGTGGGCCGGTGGCGAGCACCGGCATGATGAAGAGCAGACCGCTGGCGAGAAAGAAGATCTCGAGAAAGACGTGTCCAGCCGGTAACGCCGAGACGGTGTCGAAGATCGGCGACAGGTAGATCCCGTAGTAGCTGAACAGAAATACCGGGATCGTGAACCCGGGGTGCAGCATCCACCGCGCCGGCGGGCTGCGCAATGCCGAGAGGGCAAGCGCGAGAATGCCTTTTCCTATTCCTCGGTGCGGCGTCGAACGTAGTAGCAGCAGTCCCGGCGAGCCCAGTACCCAGAGCGGCGGGATCGCCATCGAGAGCGTCAGGTGTTGGAACATCCAGACGCTGAAGAGTTCGTAGCCGTAGCTCTCGACCTTCAGTCCGGTCACCGCGATCAGCAGCAGGCACCCACCGAGGAAACACGCTGTCCGATGCCACGGCCATGGTCGCCCACTCGCGCGAACTCGCTGAGCGCCAGTCCAATACCAGAGTGCAAGAACAACTCCCAGGGCAGGAAGAAGCGGGAGGGATGAGGTATCCCACTCCAGCATCTGCCCGATCGACGGCGGCGGCGTGTCATTCACGAACGCTTCACCGGCGGGTCCTCCTTCGTCTCCATGCGGGTACCGTCGACTCTACACCTAACTACTATGTTGGATAGTATTTAGGAATTCGACGGAAGGTACAGGTGCACAGCAGTGTCCAGAAGCATGAAGATATCCGCCGCCCTGATCGCGGTGTTCGCGGTAGCACTGATCACGTTCATCACCGTCGATCCGATTCGGGCGGACAACGAGAACGCCGATCGGGCAGCACAATCCACCGCCGTCCTCACCGACGACGCGTACCGATTGACCTCGGCCGCCGACGGCAAGGTGAACCTGGTCGAGTTCCTCGACTTCGAATGCGAAGCCTGCCTCGCGCTGTACCCGACGATGGAGCGGATCAGAGCGGAGTACGAGGATCGAATCACGTTCGGCATCAGATACTTTCCGATTCCGAGTCACACCAACAGCACTCTCGCGGCGCAGGTCGTCGAATCCGCATCTCGCCAGGGCAAATTCGTCGAGATGTACAAGCGAATGTACGAGACGCAGTCGCAGTGGGGTGAATCCGCCGAATCACAGGAGGCGCTGTTCCGTTCCTACGCACAAGATCTCGGACTTGACATGGCCCGATTCGAATCCGACCTCGGCAGCCGCGGCGTCCGCGAGCGGGTCGAGCGCGACTTCGAAGAAGGCCGACGCCTCGGCGTCCAAGGTACTCCGACGCTGTTCCTCAACGACGTGAAGCTGGACCAGATGCCGAGCTACGAGCAGTTGAAAGCCCAGATCGATTCGGCCTTGGGAGAATGATCAGGTCAGAACAGCGCAGATCCCCGCGGAGACGGCCACCGTCACGGCTGCGGCAACGGCCGTCGTGACAGCGGCCGGCGCACAGGCCGCCACCGCGCATGTCAGTCGCCGAGGCGACGCCACGTCGCCGTCGACCAGGGAACTCAATCGCACCGCGGTCGCGCTGCCGCGATCGCTCAAGCTCCAGTCCGGCTGAGGAAGCGGCGATTTCGACACCACGGCAAGGGCGGAACGCACCGCAGCCGGGCTGGTGACGCGAGCGGCGTGTCTGTCCGCCGACAGTTCGACGATCGCGCCGACGGCAGCGGGTGCCGCCGCGAACAACGGCACTCGCGGAAGAACAGCGGCCAAGACTTCGCACGCACCGACAATTCGGTGATGACCGCCGCTCAGGTGTGCACGCTCGTGCGCGAGGACAGCATCACGCTCGCCTCCACTGAGAGCGGATGACAAGCCTTGCGTCGCAACAACAAATCCAGGCTTTCCGGCGACGCTGTACGCCATAGGCAGCGGATGATCCAACCACAACACGTCGGACTCCGAGTTGTCGCGGCGCGCGACGATCGAGAGAACATCACGATGGAAATCTCGGACCCTCGCGTGCTCACGTGCCTGCTTGCGGCCGGCCAGCACGATCCGAACGGCGATCACACCCACCACAGCAACGGCTGTGCCGGTGATCAGTTCACCCACCCATGAACTCGTGCCGTGCGCGAAGGCGCTGAAACACCGAGCGATACCGTCGACCAGCCCCTCGACCGGCGCGTGGCTCGGCCACACCAGAACCAAGACCGCGGAGAGAGCGAGATACAACGCCGACGCCATGCTGCCGAGCCACGCCGCGAGCAGCACCGCCGGTGACAACGCCGAGGAAACGGCTCGCAACACTCTCGGAACCAGGAATCCCACGAGCATCGCACCGAGAAACATCGGCAACGCCAATGTCATTGCACACCTTCCCCGGAAAGACCCCGGCGCAGGGCCTCGTTCTCGGCATCTGTCATGGTCTTGGCGAAGTGCAACAGCACGGCAGCGGAATCGGAACTGCTGTCCAACAATTCGCGCAGTGCTCTGGATGTGGCCTCTTCACGGCTGCGACTCGGCCGATAGAAGTAGGCGCGACTCTTCTTCTCACGACTCACCCAGCCCTTGTCGTAGAGATGCGTCACGACGGTCAGGATGGTGGTGTACGCAAGTTGTCGACGCTCACCCAGGGTCTCGACCAGATCCTTGACCGAGAGCGCGTCGTCGGACTGCCAGAGCACATCCATGACCTCGGCTTCGAGTCCGCCAAGCCCCTGCATTGCTCCTCCATCGCGTCGTGACAGAACTTCAGTCGCCCGTGGTCATCTCCCCGAACGACACGCCCCGGGAATTCAGGTACGCGAGCGGATCGGTCTTCTGTCCGTCAGGTTGCCACACCTCGTAGTGCAGGTGTGGTCCTGTCGATTGTCCACGATTGCCCACGGTCGCGATCAGCTCACCCGCCCGCACCTTCTGACCCGCAACCACGAGCGCCTCGTTGATGTGTCCGTAGACGCCGACGGTCCCGTCGTCCTGCTGGATGCGGACCCAGAGCCCGAATCCCGCGGCGGGACCGGATTCGAGCACAACACCGTCGGTCGCCGACACGATGGGCGTTCCGATCGCGTTCGCGATGTCGAGACCGTAGTGGGTGGTTCCCCACCGTGGACCGAAGTTGGACGTCATCGTCCCGCTGACGGGGGCCATCACCTGTGGCTTTTCGGCCTCGTACACCAGCGCCGCTCGCTCGGATTCGAGTTGTCGCGTCTTGCCGAGTTGTTCGGCTATTCCGGCAAGATCCGTCGACCGGACAAGGTCGAGGATCTCCGGCGCCGACACCGCAGATGCATCCTCGACTGCAATCGGCGGCGGCGACGCGTGCCCGATGGAAGTGCCGGACGCGAGGATTGCACCCGTCGCCACGGAAACCGCGGCCATGCGCCCGCCGGGTCTGATCGGCTCGGATTTTCGATGTCTTCCCACTTCTCGGTCCTCGCGTCGATGACAAATGAAGGTCTACGCCGCCACCTTACAACTATGTTGCATAGTTTTTAAGACATGCACTATTGCGCATATATGCATATGTGTCTAGGCTGGCGTCGACGAAAGGACCTTCGATGTCACACGGACACGGGCACGGAATCTCCCCCGCCGAGGCTGCGACCAGCAACAGCGGCAAGCATGTCAACAAACTGTGGATCGCCGCCGGCCTCGGGTTGGTGACCTTCGTGCTGCAGGTGACGGTCGGCCTCTTCACCTCGTCACTGGCCCTGCTCTCGGACTCGGCGCACGTGTTCACAGACATCTTCGGCATCTTCATGGCGCTCGCCGCGATCCTCGTCGCACAGCGTGCCGCCCGGCGCCCCGACCGTACTTTCGGCATGTACCGCACGGAAGTGTTTGCGGCACTGGCCAATGCGATCCTGCTCTTCGCAGTCGCCGGGTGGGTGCTCTACGAGGCCGCCAGCCGCTTCACGGATCCGCCCGAGGTTCCCGGCCTTCCCGTCGCGACAGTCGCCGTCGTCGGTCTGGCGATGAACGTCATCGCCTTCCTCATGCTGCGCAGCGGCGCCAAGGAAAGCATCAACATCCGCGGCGCCTACCTCGAAGTCATGGCGGACATGGTCGGGTCCATCGGCGTCCTGGTCAGCGGCTTGGTCACGCTTGCGTTCGGTTGGCGCTACGCCGACCCCGTCATCGGCGTCGCGATCGGCCTCTTCGTCTTGCCACGTGCCTTCAACCTGGGCCGCCACGCCGTTCGCATCCTCCTCCAGCAGGCTCCCGACCGCATCGACGTCACCTCGATCATCGAGAAGATCAACGCTCTGCCGGGAGTCGTCGACGCGCACGATCTGCACGTCTGGACACTCACCTCGGGGATGGAAGTTGCTTCCGTTCACGTCACCGCGGTCAGTGACGCCGATCCCACAACGGTGCTCGCAGCAACCCGAACCTTGCTTGCCGAGGTATTCGAACTGGGGCACGCCACCGTACAGGTGGAACTACAGGGAAGCGACGGTAAATGCGCGGAACTCGCCTGGTGAAACGGACATTCCTAAATGAAACATTCGAATTCACCGGGCTCGATAACCTCACCGAATTCGAAGAAAAATTAGGTCTTCTTTAGTTTGGGAACGCTTACCACAATAAGGTCATACTGGGATGACAGGGCCTCTGACCTGCACTATCTTGGAATTCATGACTTCTGGGGAGACTCACATGACCAAATTCCACGCACTACTCCGAGACCAGATTCGCAACGAGTTCAACGCTTCGCATCAGTACATCGCGACAGCGGTTTACTTCGACAATGCGGATCTGCCACAGTTGGCAAAGCACTTCTACAAGCAGGCTGTGGAAGAGCGTAACCACGCCATGATGATCGTTCAGTATTTCCTCGATCGCGACATCAATGTCGAACTCACCGGCGTCGACGCCGCGAAGGCCGACTTCAAGGATGCCCGCGAGCCCATCGCTCTCGCGCTGACGCAGGAGAAGACGGTCACCGAGCAGATCGTCCAGCTCGCGAGCACTGCCCGCGAAGAAGGCGACTACCTCGGCGAGCAGTTCATGCAGTGGTTCCTCAAGGAGCAGGTCGAGGAAGTTGCAAGCATGACAACACTTCTCACCATCGCGGACCGCGCAGGCGCCAACCTGTTCGACCTCGAAGACTTCGTGTCCCGCGAGATGAGCACCGTCGGTGACACCACCGGTGCACCGAGCGCAGCCGGCGGAACCATCTAGCCTGCAGCACTCACGGATTTTGCCCTCGAGCCGAACGGTTCGCTTCCTGCCAGCAGGATCGAACTGATCAGCTCGGGGGCATCTGTCATCGGTACGTGCCCCAGACCGGGTAGAACCATCAACTTTGCCTGCGGGAACGGCTTTTTCACGCGCTGCGCCTGATACACGGGCAGGATGAGATCGCGCCGACCCCACGCAACCGTCACCGGCACAGTGGGATCCACGATGGGCGGCAGCACGAAGTCCATCTCGAGACCGAGATCGACGAGTTCGTTCGACACGAGCGAACGGCAGTCGGCCAACGCCGCTGCATAACCGACATGACTCGGATGAGCGAAGAACGCGGCGAGCGCCGGATAGCGAATCAGCTTGTACCGCAATGCGCGTGGCAATCCGTCACCCATGAGCTTGGCCGTGCCGCGCAGTGCACGGAACGTGTTGATCGCTCGCACCTGATCGAGGTGATTGACAAAGAACCCGGCCGGCGAAAGAGCTGTCGCCGACGCGACATCTCCGCGCGCTGCCAGCGAGAGGGCAATCCAGCCGCCGAGGGAGTTTCCCGCGACGTGGGCACGCTCCCCCGCCGGCGTCACTTCCTTGACGAACTCACTGACATCGTCGATCAGCTGTCCCATGACGTCCGGACCGAGTTCGGGCAGCAGCGACTCTCCGTGACCCGGCAGGTCGACGGTGACGACGCGGCGGTACGGCGTCAGCTGGTCCAAAAGCGAATCCCACGCCTGCCGTCGATGGACGATGCCATGGACGAGCACAAGCGTGGGACCACTACCGGAGATGTCATGCGACAAGGTCATGTCACCAACATTAACCGTAACTTCGCGTAACGCCTATAGTTCGGGCGAAAAAATCAGCGCAGCGTGACCTGACGACCACGAAGTCCGTCGCGCGAGCGAAGCTCGGCCGAGGTCAGCGGAGCATCGACGGCCAGAGCCTCGGCAAGACGCTCACCGAGCTCGACGGTTGCCGCTACCCACTCGTTTGCATGCTTTTCGCGGTCGAGGTCGAAGACGGGAACCAACAGGCCGTGGGTGCGGAACGAGCCTGCGTAGCGCGAGCCCTCACCCAGATGCAGTCCACCGGTCGCGTGCACGCGCGCCAGCGCGAGCATCAGGTCGTCTTCGCTCTCGGGACGAACCCAACGCAGGTGCGCCTTCTCGCCGGCGTCGACCCACCACGCGGCAACGAGGCCGTCGCCTTCGAGGCGTGCAGAGGGCATGATCGCCGAGTTGGCGTGCTGCACGGTGGCGGCAACCTCGGGATCGGTTTCGACGCCCTCGGGGATCCACCAGTTGAAGTTCTGGTGCACGGTGATGTCGAGCAGGGCCGAGGGATCGACGACAGCGGTGACTGCGGGGGTCTCGGAATCGGGGTTCGCGGCAGAAAGCGCGTCGCCGGGGGCCGCGTCCTTGATCCAGTTCACCGAAGCGGCGAGGTCTGCGCCGAGGTCGGCCGAGTGCGCCTGAACCTGGACACCGACAAATCCTGTGGCCGTCTCGCCCTCGTCACGGACGAGTGCGGCAACAGCGCCGGGGAGGACCGTTGCCAACGTGACGGGACGGTCGGAGCCGATGACCGGCAACGGAGCCGTGGCGGACGGAACGAATTCGCGCAGCGCAACCAGATCGCACTCGGCGGCAAGGCCCTCGAACGGGCGGCTGACTACGCCGGCAGCGGCTTCACGCTCTGCTTGGCGTGCCGCCAGCTTCTCTGCGCGTGCGCTGCCCTGCTTCGGTCCACTGTTTCTTTTGCTCTTCTTGGCCACGAGGGCAAAATCTACACGCTGCCCAGCCATTGCTTCGTGCGCCCGGGATGGTTGGTGGCAACCCAACTGACCCCGAGCTCACGACACAGGTCCACATCCGCCTTGTCGTCGACGGTCCAGCAGTAGGTCGCGCGACCCGCAGCAGCGGCCCGATCGACCAGATCGGGATGTTCGCGCAGTGCCTTGATCGACGGCCCGATCGCCGTAGCGCCCACAGCCGTCGACGCACCGCCGCCGAGGTACCGCGACGCGTCACCGAGCAGGACCGTCGGCAGCAGCGGTGCCGAACGACGCACTCGCCACACCGCACTCGCCGAGAAAGACATGACGACAGCGCGCGAGTGATCGGCCGACGGCGGTGACGCGATCCCGAAGCGGTGCAGTTCCGCCAGGAGTTTGGCTTCGACCAATCCGCCGAACCTCACGGGGTGCTTGGTCTCGATGAACAGCTTCACCGGGCGCGCAAAATCCAGAGCGAGGGTGATGAGATCGGAGAGAGTCAGCAGTTCGGCCGGTTCGCTCGTCGACCCGTAGTCCAGAGCGTTCAGCGAATCGAGCGTCATCTCGCTGACGATCCCCGTCCCGCTGGAGGTGCGGTCGACCTTGCGGTCGTGAACACAGACCAGGTGCCCGTCGCGGGTGAGCCGGACGTCGCATTCGAGCCCGTCCGCACCCTCCTCGAGGGCCAGTTCGTAGGCGGCGAGGGTGTGCTCCGGCCGCGCAGCCGACGCACCTCGGTGCGCAACGACGAGTGGACCTCGACGATCTGGGCTCACAGGGCAGCGGTCTCCTTCTCGTCCAGCACCGTCTTCTCTTCCAGCACCGAGCGCGGAACTGGCACCCACCGGGTTTCCGATTCCGGTTCACCGCGCCAGCTCTTGCGCTCGATCCGGCGGATCACGACGAGTGTCAACGCCGCGGTGACGGCAGCGATCAGTGCGATGAAAGCGTTCAGCAGAACCCCGTCGGCCATTGCCTGAATCCCCGGGCGTGATCGCCAGTACGCGTTGACCACCAGCAGCAGAGCGCTGAATGCCCAGAAGCCCCACCAGATCTTGACCAGCAGGGTTCCGCGCGGATCGCGGCGGACCAACTCGAAGAGATAAACGGCCGGCATCACCAGGTTGAGGATCGGCACAGCGCAGCCGACGACAACTTCCGACGCTGTGCGTGGATCGGATTCCCGGGCACCTGCGAAGTGTTCACGACGCCGACGAAGCAGCCAGCACACAGCGGCGATTGCCGCGAAGACCGAGATCAGCAGTCCACCCAACTGAGTGAAGTACACGGCGGCGTCGGAGACCGTGAGCAGCGGCTGCGGGATCAGCCTGGTGCGGTTGCGGACCAGGATCGCGTATCTGCCCAGTTCGGCGAACACTGCCAGTCCGTAGAGGATCGTTGCGAGCGTCAGCAACGGCCCGACTCGGTCGGCCATCCGGTCCGCTCGCGAGGGCGGCACCGGTGAGGTGTCGACGACGTCCTGTAGTCCCCACTGCGGGACAGCGTCGTAGCGCGGAGTGGAGAAGCTACGACGCACTGGTGCGTCCCCCACGCCGCGGGGGTCGGACGGGGAGCGCGCGATCCAGCGGAAGCCACGGCGGTTGGGCGGTTGGTAGATCTCGGTGCGGGTGGGGATCAGCAGGACGCCGCTGCAGCGCGGGCACCACTGCGTCGGGCCGCCGACGACAGGCCAGCGTGCGGCGCACCGGGCGCAGACCTGAACGACACTCACAACTTCGATTCTGTCACGCCGTATCGGTAACGGCAGCAAATGGATTCACTCCCGATTTGTGATCGAACCTCCACCGCGTTCACCTGCATTGTTCGAATAATGTGACCTCCGCCACTTAAAAACTTGAGTTATCCACAGTTTCCACAGGTTCATCCACAGTTCTGGATGAATGAATCGGGCTTTATCCACAGGTCACGGGCAAGACCCTGAGAATTTGCTGACAGGTGTTAGCGAACGATGCACAGGCTCGAGGATGAATTTGACACCGCAGGTCAGTGAACTTTCGGGCGTCGACGTCATTTATCCCGGCAAAGTTCACAATCCATTCAGAAATTGCTCCCGAAAAGACAGAAAAGACCGGTATCCCCTTTTTATGAGAAGTCGGTTTTTGACACACCTGGAAGCATGACCGTCGATGACTTCTCCACAGCCCGAGCCAACTCTGACGTTCACCCCGAGACGGGTCACGCAGCTCGCGTTCGTGTTGATCGGATGTCAGCTCGTCATTCGCGTCTGGGTTGCCGCGAGCAATTACTTCTACTGGGACGACCTCATCCTGATGGGCCGTGGAGGACGCTTCCCACTCTTCTCGAGCGAACTCCTGCTCTACGACCACGACGGTCACTTCATGCCCGCGGCCTTCTTCTTCACCGGGTTGATCGCCCGTATCGCGCCGTACAACTGGGCGCTGTCGGCAACGCTGCTCGTCATCGGTCAGGCCGCCGCGTCGTTGGCGCTTCTGCGCACTCTTCGGTTGGTCCTCGGCCGGCGACCGGCACTGTTGATTCCGCTGATCCTGTATCTGTTCGTCCCGCTGACACTTCCGGCGTTCTCGTGGTGGGCAGCCGCGCTCAATGCGTTGCCGCTCCAGATCGCGCTGGCCTGGGCATGCGGCGACGCGATCAAGCTGTACCGCACCGGGCAGGTGCGCTATGTGTTCTCGGGCACCGCGGTTTTTGTCGTCTCCTTGCTGTTCTTCGAGAAAGCAGTGCTCGTTCCGTTCGTCGCACTCGCTTTTCTGGTGCTGTACTTGCGCACACAAGGTGAAGGAACGCCGATACGAAGTGCGATCACGAAGTGCCGACTCCTGTGGACGGCCTGCGCCGCCGTGCTCGCGTTCTGGATTCCGGTGTATCTGACAACTGTCGAATCTCCGATCACCGGATACGGCCGTTCGATGTCCACCGAACTGCTGCATCACGGAACGTCTTTGGGGATGCTTCCCACTCTTCTCGGCGGCCCCTGGCGCTGGGAGCGGTGGATCCCCAGCCCCGCCTGGGCCGATCCGCCGACGCTCTTGGTGGTCGCATCCTGGGCCGCGCTGCTGACGACGGCCGTGATGACAGTGCGTGCCCGACGCGGCGCTGCCTGGATCTGGGCTGCCGCGGCGCTGTACTTCCTCGCCTCCGTGGTGGCGATGACCGCTACCCGATCCGACGCCGACACCACGTACGAGTTGGCGCAGACCTTGCGTTACTTCACGGATTCGGCGACGGTGTTCGCCCTCGCCGCCGCTTTGATTCTCGCTGCGCCTCGGCGACGTCCGGCCCGTTTGCCCGTCGCAGTCGCCGCCGGCCTGTCAGTGCTCTTCGTGATCAGTTCACTCGTCTCGACCATTACCTTCGTCGACATCTGGCGCGAGAACCCGACCCGCGACTACCTCGCGAACGCGCGAATGTCGTTGTCACAGAATCAGGACGCTCCACTGCTCGAGCAACCCGTCGCGATCCAAGTGCTCCTTCCCGTCGCCTTTCCGAACAATTTGGCAAGCAACGTTCTCGCGCCGCTGCCTGATCGCCCCGAATTCTCCTCCAGCACTCCGATTCTGCGCACCATCGACGACAGCGGTCAGATCGTCGATGCCGAAGTGACCTGGACGAGAAGGATTCCCGAAGGAACGGCACCGAACTGCGGCACCCGCGCCGAAGGCCCGACCGAACTCCCCCTCGACGGCCCCCTGGCCGGCTGGGAATGGACGGTTCAGCTCAATTACCTCGCCAGCGCCGACGGAACGATCGACGTTGCGTTGGAGTCCGGCGACGCAGTATCCGTACCCGTCACCCAAGGTTTGCACTCGGTGTTCGTGCGCCTGGTCGGCCACGGAAACAGTGTGAAGATCACGCCGACAACGCCGGGACCGACCCTGTGTTTCGGCGCCGGACAAGTCGGTGCCGTCGTCCCGACCAAGTGAAATAGTGGCAGAGTAGAACTCATGGAGCTGCGTATATTCACCGAACCCCAGCAGGGCGCTACCTACGAACAACTACTGACTGTTGCCCAGACCGCCGAAAAACTTGGCTACGGCGCATTTTTCCGCTCGGACCACTATCTCGCCATGAATTCCGACGGCCTTCCCGGGCCCACCGACGCGTGGATCACGCTCGCCGGAATCGCCCGCGAAACATCCACCATCCGCCTCGGCACTCTGGTGACGTCGGCTACGTTCCGTCACGCCGGACCGCTGGCCATTTCGGTCGCACAGGTCGATCAGATGAGTGGTGGCCGCGTAGACCTCGGCATCGGCGCCGGCTGGTACGAGGAAGAGCACCAGGCGTACGGCATCCCGTTTCCGGCGCTCAAGGATCGCTTCGAATTGCTCGAGGAAACTCTCGACGTCGTGACCGGTCTGTGGCGTACGACGGTCGGCGACACGTTCGACTACGACGGTAAGCACGTGCAGATCAAGAACTCTCCCGCGCTTCCCAAACCGCACCAGGTCGACGGTCCGCCGATCCTGATCGGTGGCACGGGCAAGAAGAAGACTCCGGCGCTCGCCGCTCGGTTCGCAAACGAGTTCAACATCCCGTTCAAGTCCCTCGAGGAAACGAAGGACATCTTTGCGCGGGTTCGTCAGGCTTGCGTCGAGCACGAGCGCGATCCGAACGAATTGGTGTACTCCAACGCTCTCGTCCTGTGCTGCGGCCGCGACGAGGCGGAGATCAAGAAGCGCGCCGAGGCTATCGGACGCGACGTCGACGAGCTACGTGAGAACGGTCTGGCCGGAACACCTTCGGAGCTGGTCGACAAGATCGGCACTTTCGCCGACGCCGGTTCACAGCGCGTGTATCTGCAGACTCTCGATCTCGCCGATCTGGATCATCTCGAACTCGTCGCAAGCGAGGTCATGCCCCAACTGCAGTAAGGAATGGGCCGGGATCTACAGCGCGTTCGCGTCGAGGAACGCGCGTAGGTCTCGGTCCCACTGGGCCGAGCGGGAACGGTCGAGAAAGACGCGCACCAGCATGAAAGCGATGACCAGCAGCGACATCACGCTGAACCAGGTGAAAACCCCGGTCACCACGGCTGCGACGTCGGCAGCACTCTGAGTGATCGGAGCTACGGTCTTGTCGCCCTGATCATTGACGTAGATGGGGACCTCGGTGCCGGCGGGCGTCGCCGAGTCGACAGTGACATCACCCGTGTGAACCTGGCCGTTCCAGTTCCACTGCGCGCTGGCCATTTCGGTGGTCGGCGCAATGTAATCGGCTGTCGAGGCGGTGGTCTGCGTTGAATCTGCAGTCGTCGTCGCCGAAATGCTGTGTAATTCGGCGGATTGTTTGGCGATCAGTGCGTTCTGGCTCGAAGCAGTCGCAGCCCCTGCCCATACCGCGAGAGGCAGCAGAAGAATCGCGAAAATGATCAGACCGAAGGACATGAACCCTTCGATCCGATCACTGCGGCGAACCATCGGATCGTGGCCTACATGAATGGTGCGTCGGAGCAGCGACGCAGTTCCTCGCGTACTACCTGACATTGTGAGCTCAGTTCTCTCGACGACACACTCTTACATCGAGATTCCCTTTGTTTCGATCTAGTTGCAAGTGTTAACGAGCTGAATCACATGTGTCCTCCAACACCTGTCCAGTTATTCGCTCGGCGGAAGGATGTCCGTCTGCGCCGGAACCTGATCCTGACGGAGCAATCCGACCGGGCAACTGACGCCCGTGGCATGCACCGGGCAGTAACCGCCGGGATTCTTCGCCAGATACTGCTGGTGGTAATCCTCCGCGTAGAAGAAGTCGCGCAGCGGACCGATTTCGGTGGTGATCGCACCATATCCGGCTTCGGCAAGCCGTTCACCGAAAGCGACGGCCGACGCATGAGCGATTTCTTCCTGCTCCGCGGACGTCGTGAAGATCGCCGAACGGTACTGCGAGCCCTGGTCGTTACCCTGACGCATCCCCTGCGTCGGATCGTGGTTCTCCCAGAAGTGCGCCAGGATCTGCTCGTAGGAGATCACTGCGGGATCGAAGACCACCAGCACGACTTCGGTGTGACCCGTACGTCCGGAGCACGTCTCTTCGTACGTCGGGTTGGGCGTGAAGCCGCCCGCATAACCCGCAGCGGTCGTGTACACGCCGGGAAGCTGCCAGAACTCCTTCTCGGCGCCCCAGAAACAACCCATCCCTACGACGACGGTCTGCAGTTCGGCCGGAAACGGCGGCGTCAACGGATGCCCGTTGACGTAGTGCGCGGTCGGAACCGGCATTTTCTGCTCTCGGCCCGGGAGTGCGTCCTCAGGCGCGATCAGCGTGGATTTTGCGGACGCTCGTCCCAGAATGTCGTCGTACCAGCTCATGCTTCGATGCTACGCGCGAGCGACTGTTTCGCCACGCCGTGATCGCGCGGGCGCCGGGCAGCTCCACCCACCGGTAGCCGATTTCTGCTACCGCGGCCGTGGCCAGAAGGAAGAGCGCAAACGCCAGCGTCGGTCCGACGTACAAAACAGTGTTCTCGACGACGCGGTACAGGATCAGGGTGTGCACGAGATAGATGACGTAACTACGCGTCGAGAGCCACTTCACGACCGGCCAGCGCGTCGGGACGCCGTCGTAGCGGCCGATGAGAACTACCGCTGCGGCGACTACCGAAATGGTCCACAGATAGTGCTCACCGGCCCAGTAGACGCGGAACTGGGTCGCCACGATGATGACGTGCATCTGGACGAGGACGGCCGCGATCAGCCAGCGGCCGGGAGCGAGCTTCGCCCACGCGAGGTACATGATCTGGCCGAGGAAGACGGCCGGCAGCGTCGCGGCGATCTTGGACAGCATCGGCACGGTGTACGGCAGCGGCGCGTAGACGTTGTAGAGCAGCACCAGCGAGCACAGCGCACCACCGGCGAGCGGCATGACGATCGGTCGCAGCCTCAGTATCGGGCGAGCCGCTACGCATGCGAGATAAAAGAGGAATTGGACGGTGAGTGTCCAGGTCACTCCCAGAACTGCCACCTCGGGCTTGAGAAAGAATCCGCCGAGAAAAAAGCTCATCAACGCTTCGGTATCGGAAATACCTTCCTGACCGCTGAACATTCCGTTGATTCCGAGGCGGACCAGAAGAATGGCAATCGCGGTCGCCACCCAGAATGCGGGCAGCAGTCGACTGAATCGGTTGGTCAAGAACTTTCCGGGGCCGTCGCGAATCGCGGATCGCGTCACCAGAGCGCCGGTAAGCATCATGAATACTGCGACGCCGACAAAAGAGAGGTGCTGGTTGAGTTCGGCAGGCTCGATCAAAACGCCGTAGACGACGTCGATCACCCACCAACCCGAGCCGAGATCGTCGATGACGTAGAAAGAGATGTGGGAGTAGATCACGGCGGCAACCGCCAGGGCTCGCAGCAGGTCAGCGCCCGGAAGATTCACCCGAGGCGCGGCCGCCTCTGGTGATTCCGGGAGGAAAACTGGTGCGGGCATCGCGCAAGTTTAAGGTTCCGTTCACCTTTACGACGAATTTGCGCATATTAGCTTACCCTTAGATCGGGGCAAGTTCGGTTTCCCAAACTTTATTCTTTGGTGATTACTACCTGAGCCGGACTGTTGCGGACGGTGTACGAATGTTATTGGGTGGAAACCCGAAGAATGATTTGCACATACGCGAGTGACGTCACGCCGTGACCGGTGATCGACGCACTCTAAAGCACCAGGGCTCACCAGCCCGCAAAGAAGGGACCCTCGTGTCTGTTTACACGCTGCCGGAACTCCCCTACGACTACGCAGCCCTCGAGCCGCACATCTCGGGCAAGATCATGGAGCTGCATCACGACAAGCACCACGCGGCTTACGTTGCCGGTGCCAACGCTGCACTCGAGAAGCTGGCCGAGGCTCGTGAGAACGACACCATCGCAGCGCAGGCCAACCTGCTCGAGAAGAACCTGGCGTTCCACCTCGGTGGCCACACCAACCACACCGTTTTCTGGAACAACCTCAGCGCTGACGGTGGCGACAAGCCCGAAGGTGAACTCGCCGCAGCGATCGACGACAACTTCGGTTCGTTCGATCTCTTCCGCGCTCACTTCTCCGCGAACGCCAACGCCATCCAGGGCTCCGGCTGGTCCATCCTCGCGTGGGACTCGATCGGACAGCGTCTGATCATCGTCCAGCTCTACGATCAGCAGGGCAACATCTCCATCGGCCTCACGCCGCTGCTGCTCCTCGACATGTGGGAGCACGCTTTCTACCTCGACTACCAGAACGTCAAGGGCGACTACGTCAAGGCATTCTGGAACAACGTCAACTGGAACGACGTTTCGGCTCGCGACGACCGTGCCCGTACCCAGACCGCAGGTCTGATCGTCTAGTCACGCTCTTCTTGCGAACGGCGGCGCCTCACCAGGGGCGCCGCCGTTCGTGTCAGCAGAGCACCACCGAGCAGGACCGTCGTGGCTCCGAAGACCAATGCCAGTGTGCGAGTTCCGGAGTCACCGCTGCTCGCGGTGGTCTGATTCACGGCCACCGGATCCGACAGCACCGAGGTCAGCTGAACCTGCTGCGGGGTGGTCATCGCGGGAATACCGGATTTTGCGCCGTCGAGGCCCGTGACCAGTGACTTGGCGATTCCTTGCAGCGTCGTGAATCCCTGGGTGATCTGATCGGTCACGTCACCGAGCATCTGCGGCGCCTGATCAGCGATGGGAATGAGGCCGTCGTTCAATTGTCCGGCAGCACTGCTCAGTTGATCGCTCGCGCCTTGCAGCTGCCCGACAGCGGTGCGGACTAGATCACCGAGCTCCGTATCGGGCCCGACCGAGCCACCCAACAGCGCCGGAACGGTGCCCAATTGCGCATTCAGCGCACCGAGATCCGAACTCACACCGGCCAGTTGCGCTGTCACGTCAGGCGGGATCGGAAGGCCGTTCAGCGCAGTCTGCAGCGTGTCGATTCGTGTCTTCAGTTCCGCGGTCGAGGACGACGCCTCCCCAAGCGTCAGGCCCAGTGAGTCCGCGCGCGTGGCCAGCTCTTCCGCCGACCCCGACGCCTGATCGACAACACCGGACACCTGATCCGCGACGCCCATCAGCTCCAACGCCCCGGACCGTGCGGTCTCGAGGTACGGCAGCAGAGTGCCTGCGCCTGCTTTCACCTGATCGATGGACTTTCTGGCCTCGTTGGTTCCGGCGACCAGAATCTGTGCGGTGGTGAGGTTTTGATCGATCGAGCGTCTGGCGGCCGACGTCTGAGCCAGCAGCCCCTTGATGCCGTCCGCGCCGACCTGCGCCGACACGGCCCGAGTCAACTCGGCCGCCTTCTCCGAATCCGAACCCTTCACCTCGAGGTCGACGCTCGCCTGCCGTGGATCCATGCCGAACATCGACGCGACGGTTTCGCTGAAGTCCTCCGGCACGGTCAACGTCGCGAAGTAGTTCCCGCCGGGGTTGTCGACCACTTGGAAGTCGAAGTCTTCGTTCTTGCCCAACGTGTCCACCAGCGTGTCGCCGGCCCGAAGTTCCTTGCCGTCGAGCGTGGTTCCCGCGTCGGCGTTCACGATCGCGACGGTGTTCGAGGTGTCGGCACCGCCCGCGAAGATCACGAACCCGATCCCCGCCACCGCAGCCGCGACGATCGCGGCCACACCACCGACTGCCAGCCGTCGACCGAGTCGTGACGGCCGGCGATGGGAGTTTTCTGTGGTGTTCTCGGCGCTCATGGGCGAGACGATAAAGCAACAACTTGTAGAAACACTGAGAGCCCTAGCCTGCGGGCGTGGCCGGCTTCTCAGACTCCTCGGGTTCCTCCTTCGGCATGTCCCGAGGGCCACTGATCAGGATGTCGGCCCAGCGCGTGGCTGGGTCGATATCGAGCAGGACGGCCTTCACCAACAACGAGAGCGGGATCGCCAGCAGCGCTCCGAGCGCCCCGAGAACCCACGACCAGAAGACAAGTGAGAGGAACGTCATCGTCACCGACAGTCCGACGGCGTCGCCGACGAACTTGGGTTGGATGATGGACTGGATCACGAAGTTGATGACGGAGTAGACGACGATCACCCACAGCATCAGCCACGGCCCGCCCTGCAACAGTCCCAGGAGCGCCGGTGGAATCACGCCGATGACGAACCCGATGTTGGGGATGTAGTTGGTGATGAAGGACAGCAACGCCCACAGGACGGGCAGCTGAATGCCCATGAGCCACAGCGCGCCACCGTCGAGTACCGCCACGATGAGACCGAAGACCGTCGAGACCACCAGGTATTTGCGAGTTCCGGCGGCAAAGGTGGAGAGCGCGTAGGAGATTTCGGGACGTTGCTCGGACAACACATGCAACCGCGAGCGGATGCTCATGCCGTCGAAGGCCATGAACAGCAACAACGCGAGAATGAACACCAGATCCGACAGGATGCCGAGCAGACCCTCCAGCCCGCTTTCGAGTACGCCCACAACCTTCGTGAGATCGACACTGCTGAGCGTGCTTTGGATCTGTTCGGTGCTCACTCCGAAGTCGGCCAACTTGTCGCGGCCCTCGTTGAGGAGGTTGGTCATCTCCTCGGAGTACTGCGGCAGGATCGTCGCCAACTGAGCCGTCGACACGATCAACGACGCCGCCAACCCGAGCAGGATCAAGTACACGGTGACCAGTGAGCCGAGCATCCCGACCCACTTGGGCCACCCTCGGCGCTGTGACCAATCCTGAATGGGCTGAACGGCAATCGTCAGCACCAGGGCCAGGAATACCGGTCCGAGGATGCCGCCGAACACCTTCATTCCGCCGACGGCGACCACGGTGGCGGCAATACCGAGCAGGACGATCAAACCGCGCGGGATCGACCAGTTCTCGCTACCGGACAGCGTGGGGATCGGAGTGGGAGCCTCGACGGCCGGCTTTCCCTTCTTAGAGAACACCGGCTTAGAGAACACCGGCTTCCTTTGCCCGGCTCCTGATCTGGAATGCTCCCACGATCATGAAGAGGCCGAACAGGATTGCGTACCAACCCAACAACCAGATGAGGCTGATGATGCCTTCGCCGGGCGCGATGAGAAGAATGATGCCGAAGATGACAGCAAGCACCGATGCGGCGAGCAACCATCCCCAACTGGATCCGGGCAGCGCCTTCATCTTGAAGGCGCCGACAATTCCGAAGATTCCGAACATGATGGCGTAGAAGGCAATTATGTACAGCAGCACCAGCGCAGTGATGCCCGGCCAGACCAGCGCGACGATGCCGGCTCCGACCGAGACGACGCCCGTGAACACCCACCAACCCCACGAGCTCAGATGCTCACGGTCCCGGATGGCGCGAACGAGCGTGATCAAGCCGTCGACAATGGAGTAGATACCGAACAGGAAAACCAAGGCCACCACGGTAATTCCCGGCCACACGAGCGCGATGATTCCGAAGATCACGCCGAAGATTCCGCGGATCAGGATCATCCACCAGATCTCTTTGCCGTACTGCACGAGCGGATTCTGCGTGACCATCAGTAGCCTCCGAAGCAAGCGGGTGTCTCTGACCGATTCAACAGCTCTTCAAACAGGGCAATACCGACAGATCGTATGACTCTTGTGACCTTTCCGCCCATCGAAACGCGCGGCTGATACCGAGTTGTGCTCTTCGGGTACGAAGCGAGGGGACTTTCAGCCTGCTTCTCGAATACTTGCTTCTCGAATACCGGGCGCAGTCCACGATCCCGACAGCACTGCAGCCTTCGGCCAGTACAGGCGCAGAAAGACGTTGAAGTCGCCGGACGGAGCCGGCAGCCAGTTCCGCTCCTTCTCACCACCAGGGGATTCGTGCTGGAGATAGATGTCGAGGGAACCGTCGTCGGCAAACACCAGATCGCTTCGATCGCCAATCGCGTATCGGTCGATCGGGTTGTCCACGAAGAACTGCCGCTCGTTCATCATCGTGAGCGACCAGAAGCCCTCGACCGGTGGCAGCTCGTCCTTCTCGAAGTGCAGGACGTACTTCTTCGCCCCGGTCAGCGGCTTCCCGTCGACGTCCGTCGTGGCATGCGGGTACACGGCATCAGCGTCGAGATTGGCCCCGAAACCGAGCCAGACGATCAGGGCCCGCTGAGCGTAATGGGTTCCGTAGTGCCCCAAGCCGCGGTGCATCGTCCAGCCGTTCTTCGGACTGCCCTCGGCCTCTTCGGCGATCTCGCTCAGCACGTCCATACCGGTTCGCGCAGCTCGATCGAGGGCATCACGTACCTCCTGCGGACGCGACCTCCAGGGCAAGGAGGAGCCGATTCCTATGTCGGACAGTTGTTTCATCATCTCGGTGTCCTCCGGACGCGGAGGATTGTCGTCGAGAAGTGCGTCGAGTCTGGTGAAGAATGCCTCGCCGTCCATGGCGGCCACCTGGTCCACCGGCGGCGTCCGCGTGTCGACGGCAGGGTTCACCGGCATTTCACCGGGCGTGTAGTCCTGCGGGTCACCCGTCCACTCCGACAGAGGAGTGAGTCGCGTCCGGTCCTGCAGGCTGTGCACTTCTGTCAGGTCTGTTCCCCCCGACGTCGCGTAGCGGGCGACTATCCAGTTCATCGCCGTCGGAGACCGCAGCAGCGTCAAACCCTTGGGCACGTTGCCTTTCCAATTCGGCCCGGCCACCAGGTACGGTCCCCCGGTCCGCCCGACTGTCCGAGATCCCGGCACCGTGAACACGTCGCTCCACGCGTCGAGGATGGGGACCAGCCAGTACCGCGTGCCGAAGTCCGGCAGTGAGAGCACCTGCGGTTCCGTCGAGACGTCCAGCCACCCCGACGAGTAGAGAGTGTCCGCGTTGGGTGAGACGACATCGGTGAAGGTCGCATCCGGCGTCGTACGCGCGTAGGCGAACTGGTTGAGCGGGGCTTTCATCGCCACCGGCGAAGGCACCGCCGTCATGACATCCCGCGATACCGCAGCAATCAACAGGGGATATCCGAAGATCCACGCCTGCGTTGCCAGGTCTTCCAGCCGAGAACGGTTCTTCGACAGAGTCATGTCTGCGCATACCACCGCCCTCACCAGCGCAAACCTGGCTGGCACTCTCCCTCTCTTGTGTGCCAGTACCGAATGGGTGCATATTTCGATTACCCAACGAGGTGTGCCGGACCGACGCATGCGCGTCTGCCCGAGATTTGCCCCAGCACCGAGGGAGGAACAGAAATGAACAGAAACGAAGCAATAGGCATTTCTCCGTTCCAAGCCGCTGGGTCTTTGCAGGGGTTCGTCATTTCCGGTCGTTGGCCGGACACCACCCAGGAGTGGGCGCAGCTTCTCGCATTGGCTGTCCGCGTGGCCTCGATGCCAGGTTTGTTGCCGACCACGACGGTCTTCGGGGTCCGTGAAGACGTTCCCGAAGATCCGCAGCCGGGCACCGTCGGTCTGGTGGTCGCCGAAGGTCCGGTACTCGGCGATTTCGCCTTGACACCCGGCCGTTTCTCCGACCATCAGCCACCGGCGCTGATCATGCTGCACCCACCGTCGGAAACCACGCCCAGCCTGCCGGAATGCGAGGGCAGCGCGTCGGGGTGTGTACTGCTGCCAGGCCTTCCCTATCTGGGTTTGGAGCATCGTGCGGCGTGGGTCGAGGCTGAGCCGGACGGCACAGTCGTCTCCATGATCAGTCGTGTCGGCATCGATCCGATCAGCGATCCCGACACCGCTGTTTTGGCCATGCTCCTCGCCTCGTGACGGCCCCGGTAAGCGATAAGTTCGGACTCCCAAACTTGCTGTGCGCTTTGCCAATTCGTTTCAGGCGCGCTAACGTGGGCAGCAACGAAGGGGAGTAGCCCCCAATCGCCCGTGTCGACATACTGGTTCGACGCGCTCCGCCTGGTGCGGATCGCGAAGCACCCGGCCTGGCGAACCGAAGGTCCTGTGGCCTCGGTGGGCGAGACCTTCGGCCGGACAAGCGCACCCACTGCGCCTGCCCAGGCCGGAGGCTCGCATTTCCTCCGACCTACACCGACCGGAGGAGTAAATCTTGCTTGCCGCAATACTTTTGAGTTTCGGCGTCATTTTTGTCGCAGAACTCGGTGACAAGTCGCAACTGATGGCAATGACGTTTGCCTTGCGCTATCGCTGGTGGGTCGTCCTCGGCGGAATCACCGTCGCCACCACCCTTGTTCACCTCGTCTCGGTCGCCGTCGGCCACTACCTGGGCGTCGCCCTCCCCACCGCGGCGATTTCCATCGTCGGCGGTATCGCTTTCCTGATCTTCGGCCTCTGGACCTTGCGCGGTGACGATCTCACCGACGACGAGCAGAACAAGGCCGGTCGCGTCACGCGATCCGCCTTCATCGCCGTCGCCTCGGCCTTCTTCCTGGCAGAACTCGGCGACAAGACCATGCTCGCCACCATCACCCTTGCGACCGACAACGACTGGATCGGCGTCTGGATCGGGTCGACGGTAGGCATGGTGGCGGCCGACGCTCTCGCCATCATCGTCGGCTCGGTGCTGGGCAAGCACCTTCCGGACGGATTCATCAAGATCGGCGCCGCGGTGCTGTTCTTCGTCTTCGGTGTCTGGCTGCTGCTCGAGGGCATCTTCCCGGACTCGTCGGCCGGCATCATCGGCGGTGGCGTTGTCCTGGCCGTGTCCGTGCTGGGCGCACTGGCTCGGATGATCTGGAAGCGCTCCCGTGCGACCGACTCCGCTACGCACCTCGTCGACGACAATCGGACGCCGATCGACTGACGCTCAGCGAAGAAGGTCGCCGGCACCCCAAATCGCGACCGGCACATGACCTTCTGCCACTCCGCTTGGTCCGAGCAGCTGTCCGAATCGCTTCATCGGGTACAACGAGACACGTCGATCAAGGATCCGCACACTACCGATTCGGCGGAGTCGATCCTCGACGACAAGACTCTGCGCGAGGCTGCTCAGCCACACGCTGATCAACATGTTCGCTGTTCCGGTGGTCGCCACCAACAATCTGATCTCCGGCCAACTCGACACAAGATTGCCGAGTTCGTCGGTGGAACCGTCCACAGCGACGTCGAAGATCACTTCGAACGGTGAACCGACAGCCTGTTGCGAGACATCGCAGCGGAAAATCAACTGTTGCGACGCAGTCAGTTGGGCCAAGCGCCGTCGAATCGCAGTCTCGTTCGTTCCACAAATCGCGGCGAGACGCGCATAGCTGGCACGTCCGTCACGGCCGAGCGCCTCCAACAGGGCACCGTCGGACTCGCGGAACTCTGTCGGATCTGCCGGCACCGCAGCGCCCTTTGTCGATGCCGTTGCCAGCTGAGCCCGACCCGCTTGCCCCAGAGCGCCCGGCTCCCAGCTGAACCCGTCCCGGTACACCTTCACCCCGACCCGGCTTCTGATCGACAGAATTCCAGGGTCGGCGGCAAGGTGCTCACACACCAAAGCGTCCAAACTCTTGTGGTCGGCGGCCACGACTCCGACGAAGTACTCGTACTCGCCTTCCGTCCTGGCCAACAGATAGGCACAGGAGAGTTGACGTAACAGCTCCCCCACGTCGGCAACGGAATCCTGTGTGGTCCTGATCAGGAGATAGCCGAATATGTGGGTTCGACCGATTGCGACCGCGTTGACCCACGAATGACCGTTCGAGACGAGGCGACGCCACCGGCGGGCGATCGTCGTCGAATCCATGTCGAGCACTGACGACAACTGCGTCCACGACGCGCGGGGGTTGAGCTGAAGTGCATTGATGATCTCCAGATCAGATTCCGCGATGACAAATGCGTCGGATTCCGGCTTCATCGGCCCAGTATTGCCGGATTACTGCATTCTGGTCGGTGATCCCTGCCTGTTTGCCAAAGATGTGTGAATCACTTCACAGGTTCACCACTTGGAGGCCCAGTGCTTCGCTCCACCAAAGTCACGGTCGCGTTGCTGTTCGTCGCGTACGCGATCGACTACATAGATCGGCTGGCGATCAACCTCGCTCTCCCCTTGCTCGGTGAGGAGTTCGATCTCGACTACTCCCAGCGTGGATTGATCATCTCCACGTTCTTCATTGCATACACGCTGGCCCAACTGCCTGGTGGACTGCTCGCCGATCGATACGGCGCAGTCCGGATGGCTCTGATCGGGTTGGTGGCGTGGAGTGTCTTCACCGGCCTCACTGCCCTTGCCTGGTCGTTCGGGACGCTTCTGGTTGTTCGCTTTCTCTTCGGTCTCGCGCAGGGCGTGTTTCCGGCAGCTGCAGTAAAGCTCGTTGCCGAGCGGAGCATCCCGGAGCAACGTGCCACTGCCACAGGATGGATGAACAGTTCCAACGCCGTCGGTACGCTTCTTGCCATCGTTGTTGCGGCAGCACTTCTCCCGTTGATCGGCTGGCGTGGAATGTTTCTGGCCGTCGCGGCGCTCGGCGTACTCTCGCTCGTCAGCATCAAGTTGTGGCTCCCGCCGGCACTTCCGGCGGAGAACGACCACGGTCCGGATTCCTCCTGGGACAACATGCGCACCGTACTTCGCTCCCGCGCGATGTGGCTCTTCGCCTTGATGTTCTTCGGATACGACTTCGTGATCTGGGGGATGTCGTCGTGGGTTCCGTCGTACCTCCATGACGAACGTGGAATCGCCCTCTCGAGCGCAAGCCTCCTTCTGATTCCGGCTACCGTGGTGGCCGCCGTGACCACCGTCATCGGCGGGCGAATCTCCGATCGACTGGCTGGCAACAGTCGTGTCGTCGTGGTGCCGTCCATGCTCGCGTGCATCGTGATGCTCGTTTCGATTCCTTTCGTCTCCAACACGGCATTGTTCGTCGTTCTCGTCACCCTCGGATCTGCCGCTGCCTCTTTCGCTTTCATGCCGTGTTTTGCACTTCCGCTTCGTAGCCTGCCTTCGTCGGTGGTCGGAGCAGCCTCGTCGATGATCATTTTCGGCGGCATGGTCGCCGGAATAGTCGCGCCGTTGGTATTCGGATTCATCGTGGACCATCTCTCCTGGTCAGCGGCGTTCGTATCGCTCGCACTCGGGCCCGTCGTGGCGATCGTCGCGGTCATGGCAGCACCACAAACCCGGGAAAAGATGCTGAACCTGGTGCAACTGAAAACCGCCAACTGAAAGAAGATCAACCATGAATCAACTGCTTTCGAATCTCGAGTTCGGAGACCCGTCGCGGTTGCGAACCGTCGAGCCGCACTGGTTCGAGCTCTACCGGGACCTACACGCACACCCCGAGTTGTCCGGCGACGAAACTCGCACCGCCGCAATTGTTGCCGAGGAACTTCGGCGAATCGGCGGCTGGGACGTCACGGTCGGGGTCGGCGGTACGGGTGTCGTCGGTGTTCTCGAAGGGAGCAGCGGTCCGGTGATCCTGCTACGCGCCGACATGGACGCGTTGCCGGTGGCAGAAGACACCGGGCTGTCCTACGCCTCCAGAACTGATGGAGTCATGCATGCGTGTGGCCACGATGTCCACGTAACCGCGCTACTTGCCACGTGCGCCGCACTTTCCGCGGATTCGACATCGATCACCGGGACTGTTGTCGCGGTCTTCCAGCCTGCCGAGGAGACCGGCTCCGGCGCTCGTGCGATGGTCGACGACGGAATCTTCGACCGCTTCCCGCGACCGGACCTCTGTCTGGGACAGCACGTGGGCCCAACTCCGGCGGGGATGTTGGTCAGCAAACCCGACATCTTGATGGCAGCATCCGACACGATTCGAGTGGTTTTTCACGGCCGTGGTGGACATGCGTCATCACCGTACGCATGCATCGACCCTTTGTTGATGGCAGCGTCTTTCGCGCTGCGCATTCAAAGTCTGGTGGCTCATGAAGCGGCAACCCCGACAGCACCTGTGCTCACGGTGGGAGCCTTGCACGCCGGCACGGCTGCGAACATCATCGCCGATGAAGCCGAACTACTGCTCAGCCTGAGGACTTTCAGCGCAACGTCACGAGAAAACATGCTCGAATCGGTGCGCCGGATAGCCCGCGCAGAAGCGGACGGAGCCGGCGCCGTCGAGACGCCGGATGTACATGCGTACAACGGCTTTCCGGCCACGGTCAACACTCCGGACGCCACGTCCACAGTGATGTCCGACCTGCGACAGGCCGGCTTGGGAATGCACACTCTGTCACAACCACTTTCAGGTAGCGAGGACTTCGGCATCTTCGGCACTGCCGCCCAATGCCCTTCTGTATTCTGGCATTTCGGCGGAACGGCACTTCAAAGTTTCGACGGAACCGCCCTTGCCGCGCTCGCCGAGGGACGGATACCACCCGGCACGCCGTCGAATCATTCACCGCGCTTCGCCCCAGATCCCGCCGCGGCCCTACCCGAAGGTGTCACAGCCATGACCGCGGCCGCGCTGGGAGCCCTTGCGCGGAGCGCGTGATTCCCACACATACTGTCCCAGGGAGATAACGTCATGTCAGACGAACTGCACTACCTCAGCGCCACCGAAGCCATTGCTCACTTTCGCGCGCGGGAATTGTCTCCGGTCGAACTGCTACAGGCAATCATCGACCGAACTCAGAAGTTCGAACCTCACATCAATGCCTTCACCGAAGAGATGTTCGACGAGGCACTCGCAGGCGCCCGGGATGCCGAGAGCCGGTATCGCGGCCAAGGACCCGACCCGCGGCCACTGGAGGGAATTCCGGTAGCTGCCAAGGAAAAACATGCCATTGCCGGAAAGTCGCTGACCGAAGGCTCTCTGGCAGGGCGCGGCAACATCGCCCGCGAGAACGCACCCGTGATCGACCGAGTTCTGGCAGCAGGCGGCCTGATTCACGCACGCACGACGACACCGGAATTCTGCGTCGCGGCGTTCACACACTCTCCTTTGTGGGGCGTGACCCGCAATCCCTGGAACCTCGATTACAGCCCCGGAGGTTCATCCGGAGGTGCGGGCGCCGCACTCGCCGCCGGAACTACTACTCTGGCAACAGCATCCGATATCGGCGGGTCGACACGAGGCCCGGCAGGCTTTACCGGCACCGTCGGCCTCAAGGCATCGTACGGGCGTATCGCCGGGGTCGCCCCGCTGTCCATGGATTCCTACCGTGGCGACGGTCCGATGGCCCGAACTGTCGACGACGCAATTCTTTTGGCCAACGTTCTGATCGGGCCGGATCCGCGTGACCATTCTTCCCTGAGGCCGGCGATCACGCTGCCACACGAGTACCCGTCGGTCGAGGGAATGCGAATTGCCCTGTGCCTGCGGCTCGGTGACTTCCCCATCGAACCTGACATCGAGGCGAACACACGGGCTCTCGCACAGTCGTTGGTCGATGCCGGCGCGATCGTCGAGGAGATCGAGTTGCCGTGGACTCGTGATTCGATGGCAGCAGCGGTGAAAGTCCATTTCGGAACGATCATGGGTGCATCCGTCGCGGAAGTTGCTCGCGTCCACGGTGATCTTCTTGCCGACTACACGCTCGACAACGTCGCGAGCACGTCGAAGGGCGCTGCGGAAATGTCATTTCTGGACGGCCTTCGCAAAGAAACCCAAATGCAACGAGAGCTCGCCGAGGCGATGGCTCCATTCGATGCGCTGATCTGCCCGACTTCGGGCACCATCGCCTTCCCGGCAGGCGAGTCTTTGCTCGACGGCCTCACTGTGGCGGGTCAGCACGTGAACACCACCGCCGAAGCACTTCTCACATTGCCGTTCAACGTCGCCAATCGGTGCCCCGTATTGGCGGTGCCGAGTGGACACGCACACAACGGTGTTCCCACGGGCGTCCAGATCGTCGGCCATACGTACGACGAACCGACCGTGTTCCGGATCGGCAAAGCACTGGAGAAGATCCGCCCGTGGGCATACACCGACCAGCATCAACCGAAGCTGAATGTGGTGACGCCGGCGTCCTCTTGATTGCTGAGGAGATCAGAGCTTGGCTCTGATCTCCTCAGCGATCGGCTGGAACTGCTCGAGGAATGTCAGGGCCCAACCGAAGGACGCGACGCCCTCGTAGTCGAACGAGTACACCTGATCATTCTTGACGGCGCGCAGACGCTGGAAGATGGTGTCGTTCGCCAACTTCTCGTTGATGGGGCCCTTGCCACTGTTGGTGATGATGACGTCGGCCTCGTCGAGTAGCTCCAACTGCTCCCTCGGGAACCACTCGTTGCTGCCGGCGGGAATTGCGAGCGAACGGTCGTTGAACTGGAACCCGGCCTCGCTGATGACCGTCGTCTGATACTTGGTCGGCGAGTACAGCGAGAAACCACTCTCCTCGAAGTACGTGGTGTAGACGACCTTAACCTTGCTCAGCACATCAGCGTTGTCGCTGCGGAACTTGGCGATCCGCGCCTCGTACCGATCTGCCAACTCTTGAACCTTCGCGCTCTGGTTCAGCGCGTCCGCGACTCCGAAGGCGCGCTCCTTCCATGCGTACTGCCCGTCTTCGGCAAAAACCGCGGTCGGTGCGATCGACCGGATCTGCTCGTAAAGATCCGGGTTGTTCTCCGACAGCAGGTTGGTCATCACGATCAGGTCGGGAGACAAAGCCGCTATCGCCTCGGCGTTGGGCTCGTACCAGCGTCCCACCTTCGGGAGAGACCGCAGAGCGGACGCATAGGGTTCCGGGACGCCGTCGGCGTTCTCGTAGTCGACCGGCAATCCGACCGGTGTGAACCCGGCGTCGAACATCGCGGGGCCCGTGTAGTAATCGGCGCTGACCACCCGTTGCGGGTTGGTGGGCACTTCCACCTGCCCCAGAGCCGTGTTGATGGTGCGCATCGAACCCTCGGCCGATTCACCGGAGCTGGTTCCGCAGGCCGTGAGCAATCCGATCCCCGCCAAGGCACCGGCTCCGAGGAAACCGCGTCGGGTAAGTGCTGCGGTGATGCGAGCGAATTCGGCATCGGTGTCAGCGGTGGGCAATAGAAGTGATGTCATGAAAGTGCCTCCAAGGCGCCGGTTTCGAGTTCGTTGAGCCAGTTGATTGCAGTGCCGTAGTCGGTGACCTGAGTGCTGATTCCGAATACCCGGCCCGAAGCTGCTGCCGGAATGCGGCTCCACAGCGGGCTGGCGAAGACGGATTTCATTCCTGCAGAATCAGTTCCGTTCGGCTGCTTCGGGTAGATGACGACGGTGACGTCCCGCAGCATTTCGAGTTGTTCGAGCGGGAAGGCTTCGAAGCCGGTGGCTGGGCGCAGGTCCGGGATGAATTCGCCGCGGGTCACGTTCAGGTCGGCGAGCATCGCGCCGGTCACTCCGGTTGGATACAAGATGGAGAAGTGCCCTTCCGAACCACCGATAGCAACCTGGGCCCACCGATTCTCGCCAAGCTGCGCGGCGTATTCGGTGCGGATTCGCTCTTGCATCGCCTGATACTTCTCGCGATTCGACGTCAATGCCGAACCCTTGTTGACCGCGTCTGCGACACCCTCGGCGACAGCGCGCCAATCCGATCGGTTCGTGCCCGAATACACCGCTGTCGGAGCAATTTTCGAGAGCTCGCGGAACATGTCCTCGTCGATCTCGTACGCATCGCCGACGATGAGATCAGGCGCGGCAGCCACGACGGCTTCGCGGTTGACCTCGAGGAAAACCCCCACCGTGGACAAGCCGTCGATGAACTTCTGCTGTGTCGGGATGAACTGGTCGATGTACGCGCTGTAGTCGAGCGTCGCGACGGGTCGGGCGCCGACGGCTTGCAACTGCCACGGGGTGTTGTATGAGACGGCGACGATGCGCTGCGGATCGACGGGAACATCCACGGATCCGTAGTGCGTCTGCACAGTACGAGTTGCGCCGTCCGCACCGTCACCGCCCTCCCCACTACTGCATCCGACGAGAGCAAGTGTGGACAGCGCGGCGGCACTTCCGCCGAGAAAGCCGCGTCGAGTCAGGGCAGCGGTGATGCGAGCGAACTCTGCATCGGTATCTGGAGTCGGTAACAGGAGTGATGTCATGGGTTTCCTGACGGTTATCCGAATTAGGGCTACCTAAAATTACTCTCACCTGCGCCGTTACGGTGAAGCCTCTTGGCCAAGACGTATCTCTTTCACGCCAGTGCTCAACTGGTAATACCACTTGACCTCTCACCAGCAAGCGCTTAAGGTCGGTACATGTTCCAACCCGTTGCACGTACCTCGGCCTCCGGCGCAGTCTTCGATCAGATATCGGTGAAAGTGCTGGCCGGAGAGCTGGCTGCGGGTGAGGCACTACCCAGCGAGCGCAAGCTCGCCGAGGCATTCGGCGTCTCGCGGCCCGCAGTCCGCGAGGCAATTCAGAAGCTCGCCCAGGCCGGACTCGTCGAGGTCCGCCAGGGCGAGTCCACGTCGGTGCGCGATTTTCGACGCCAGGCCGGACCCGAACTTCTCCCCCAGCTGCTGGTGCGCGACGGCGTCCCCGACCTGAGCGTGGTGCGCAGCGTCCTGGAAACTCGCGAGTTGATGGGACCGCAGATCGCTGTGCTGGCCGCCCGTCGCATCTCCGCGGAATCCGCCCGAGAACTCGACACGGCCGTTGATCAACTAGGCGCCACCGAAGATCCAGTGGAGTTGCAAGACCGCGCTCTGGCGTTCTGGGACGTCGTCGTCGACAGCGCAGATTCCATTGCCTTCCGTTTGATCTTCAACAGCCTTCGGGCTGCATACGAGCCGGCTATGACTGCACTTGCATCCGTCATGGTCGCCGAAGTCGGCCAGACCGACCTGTATCGAAAACTGGCCTCCGCCATCACTTCACACGACGAGCCAACTGCCGAGGCGTCAGCCGCACAGCTCCTTCACACCGGCACGACGGCAATCGGCGACGCTCTCACCTTCCTGGAAGGACTGAAACCATGAGCAAGCCTCTTACTCTCGCCGATGCGGCACGGACGTTCCGCAAGTCACCGACGCCGTGGATGATCGGCACCATGCTGCTGGCCGCCGCGGCGGCGCGCATCGCAGTGGGCAACTGGCAGATCACCGACGCCCTCGTTCCGCTCGTGATGCTTGCCGCATTCCCCTTCGTGGAGTGGATCATTCACGTCTTCGTTCTTCATTGGAAGCCACGAACCATTGCCGGCGTCACACTCGATTCACGGCTGGCGCGCAGCCATCGGGAACACCACTTTGCGCCGCGAACCGTCTCACTCATCTTCATCCCGTGGCAGACGCTCCTGATCGTGATTCCCGTTCTGACAGCCGTCGCCCTCCTGGCATTTCCCCGCGTCGAACTCGGTCTGACGTTCCTGACCTGCATTTCCGTGCTCGGCCTCGGTTACGAGTGGACTCATTTCCTCATCCACAGTGACTACAAGCCGAAAACTGCTCTCTACCGGTCAGTTTGGCGCAACCACCGCAACCACCACTTCAAGAACGAGCACTACTGGTTCACCGTCACCACCGCGGGAACTGCCGATCGAGTACTGGGCACGTACCCCGATCCCAAATCCGTCGAGACCTCCCCGACAGCCAAGAACCTGCACGGCGCAGCGTCCAAGCTGTGAAGGAAGACCGATTCCTGGCCCCCAGCTGGCAATGAACTTGAACTTGCTTGTGTATCAGCAATTTTCGTTGAAACTCGTCAGAACCGTGCTTAGTGTCGATGGAGTCAGAAGTTCGAAAAACGCTGTAACCGAAGGACACAACACATGTTCAACGATGTATTCAACAACGTCATCCACCCGATGGTCACGAACTTCCAGCAGTTGGGCCCCCAGCAGTTCATTCCGCAGCAGTTCATCCCACAGGGAGTGTTCCAGCAGGCGCCGCAGGCAGCAGAGCAGGCAGTGACGATCTTCGGTAGCTGATACCGCAATCCACAGATAGCGCCACTCAGGGGTCGTCCGTCCAATATGCTGGACGGACGACCTGAGTGCCTCCGCCTGACAAGGATCCCCATGACCGCGAACACCCCCATCCACGCTTTCACCGACGACGCCCTGGGCGACCTCGACGCCACCGGCGTCGCCGCCCGGATCGAATCAGGCGAGGTGACCGCACGGGAAGTCATGGAGGCATCAATCGCCCGCGCCGAGGCAGTGCAGGGGCAATTGAACGGTCTGGCCTGCACTGATTTCGATCGTGCCCTCGCCAGGAGCAACCGGCCCGCCAAGGGCGTCTTTGCCGGTGTCCCCACCGCGATCAAGGACAACACCGACAGCGCCGGCCTTCCCACCCAGCAGGGCAGTACCGCCTTCACCGCGATCCCCGCCAAAGCCGACAGCGATTTCGCGAAGCAGTTCCTCTCCACCGGGGCCATTTCGATCGGCAAGACCCGACTGCCCGAGTTCGGGTTCAGTGCGTCCACCGAATACATGACGGAAGAACCCGTGCACAACCCGTGGAATCCGGCGTACTCGTCGGGCGCTTCCTCGGGAGGCGCAGCCGCGCTTGTTGCTGCCGGCGTACTCCCGATCGCGCACGCCAACGACGGCGGTGGATCGATTCGCATTCCCGCCGCTGCCTGCGGACTCGTCGGACTCAAACCCACTCGCGGACGCACCATCGCCGATCCGGCCGACAAGTCGATGCCGATCCGGTTGATCGCCCAGGGCGCCGTTACTCGCACTGTTCGCGACACTGCACGATGGATGTCTGCGGCTGAGAACTACTACCGCAATCCGCGACTCGCACCGGTTCGCTTGATCGAAGGACCCAGCTCAACCCGCCTGCGCGTCGGCGTGATCGCCGATTCCGTAACCGTCACCAAGACGGACGACGAGACGCGCAAGTCCGTCGAAGCTACGGCCGAACTCCTTGCAAGCCTTGGCCATCATGTCGAGGACGCGGCACTGCCCGTCGGCCCCGAATTCATCGACGACTTCAGCATTTACTGGGGCTTTCTGTCGTTTGCCATCTCCACCGGTGGCAAACAAATGCTCGGACCCGACTTCGACAAGTCCGGCACCGACAATCTCACCAAGGGCCTCTACACGCTGTACCGGAAGAACCTGGTGAAGACGCCGCGCGTGCTCTACCGTCTGCGACGGCTCCAGCAGCAGTACAGCGCCATGTTCTTGAAGTACGACGTCGTGCTCTCGCCGGCTCTGGGGCACACCACCCCCGAGCTCGGATACCTCTCTCCCGCTCAGCCTTTCGAGGAGCTTTTCGACAAGTTGATCGCGTACACGTCGTTCACACCGCTCAACAACATCTCCGGTGGTCCCGCGATTTCGCTACCGATGCATCAGACCAGCAACGGTTTGCCGTTGGCTTCGCATTTCTCCGCCGATCTCGGCGACGAGCGCACGCTCCTCGAATTGGCCTTCGAACTGGAAGAGGCTCAGCCCTGGAGAAGAATCCAGGACTGAGCCTCACCGGTAAATACCCTCAGTCTCGCGGCAATCCGAGCATGCGCTCACCGATCACGTTGAGTTGCACCTCGGTTGTGCCGCCGTAGATGGTGGTGGCACGGCCCGAAATGAGCTGCTCCATCGCCTTGTCGCTTGGCTGACCTGGGATGCTGACCGCTCCGGCAGCACCCAGTTCGGCGACGACGAACTCGGCGATCGACTGGCTGATCTTCATCGCCAACAGCTTGCCGACGCTCGACGTCGTACTCACGTCGATCCCCGAAAGTTGCTTGAGCACAACGCGGGAGCCGATGAGGTCGATCGCCTGACTCTCCGCAACCAGCTCGCCGACACGGTAGCGTCCGATCGGGCTCAGGTCTGCCGACTTCGCGAACTTCAGCAGATCGGAGTCCGAGGCGTATGCCTCCATCTTCTGGCTGAGCGCGACGCGCTCGCCGGCCAGCGTCGTCCGGGCGACGTTCCAACCGTCGTTGACCTCACCGACCACGTTCTCGTCGGGGATGAACACGTCGTCGAGGAACACCTCGTTGAACAGCGCCGAGCCCGTCATCTCACGCAGCGGGCGGACGGTGATGCCCGGTGTCGACATATCGAGCACGAAGTAGGTGATGCCCTGATGCTTCGGCTTGGTGGCGTCCGTGCGGGCGATCAGCATTGCCCAGTCGGAGAACTGAGCAACCGTGGTCCAGATCTTCTGACCGGTGATCTTCCAACCGCCGTCGACCTTTTCGGCCTTCGTCGACAGTGATGCGAGGTCGGAACCAGCACCGGGCTCACTGAAGAGCTGGCACCACACCAGCTCACCCTGCAGGGTCGGTACTGCCAATTCCTGCTTCTGCTTGTCCGAACCATGCGCTACGACGGCCTGCACGGCCCAGGTGCCCATCAGGAGCTGCGGCATCGAGATACCGGCAGCCTTGATCTCCTGGGAGATGACGATCTGCTCGAGCGGAGCGGCGCTGCGCCCGTACGGCTTCGGCAGGTGCGGCTGAACCCAGCCGCCGTCGCCGAGCGCGATCAGCTGGTCGTCCTCGTCGAGCTCGACCAACTTGGCAAGCTCGGCCGCGATGCCGCCGCGGATCTCCTCTGCCTCCGGCGGCAGTTCGAGAACCGAAGCCCGGCTGACACCGTCAAGTGCTTGCTGCGCAACACGATTGGCTCGATCCTCGCGGGTGCCGAGAATGCCGCGGATCGAGAGCGCGCGGCGGTAGTACAGGTGTGCGTCGTGCTCCCACGTGAATCCGATGCCGCCGTGAACCTGCACGCAGTCCTGCGCTACCTGCACTGCGGCGTCCGGCACGATGACTGCGGCGATGTCGGCGGCAAAATCTGCCGTGTCGTCGCCCTTGTCCAATGCGCTTGCCGCATCCCACACAACGGCGCGTGCCTGCTCGAGCGCAATGCCCATCTGCGCACACTTGTGCTTGACGCCCTGGAACTGGCCGATGGGTCGCCCGAACTGCACGCGTGTCTTGGCGTACTCCGACGCAGTGGAAACACACCAGGACATGACGCCGACGTCTTCGGCGCCGAGAACGACTGCGGCAATGGACCGTACCCGCGCCTCGGTGAGACCGTCGAGTATCCGTTCGGCGCTGATCTGAACATTGTCAGCTTCGATCCGCGCACTACCGCGCAGCACGTCGATGCTGTCCTGAACGGTGATCGCGACTGCGCTGCTCTCGAGCACCGCGTAGCGAACGCCCTCGGGCAACTGGATCGGAACCAGCAGTACGTCGGCGTGCTCACCACCGAGCACACCGTCGAGTGCGCCCGTGATCTTGTACCCACCGTCCGACGACTCGGCCGCCAACGGTGCACCCAAGGCGACTGCTGCCGTACGACTTCCGTCGATCAGACCGGGCAGGAACTCGGGTCCCGCCTTGGAATCGGCGACACCGAGAACGGCACTTGCCAATACCGTCGGAACGAACGGGCCGGGAGAGACTGTGCGGCCCAATGCTTCCAGTGCCACCGCCAAGGTCAGCAGGCCGGCGCCGTGACCACCTTGCTCTTCCGGAACCGCGAGCCCGAGAAGGTCCTGCCCGACGAGTGCCGTCCAGAACTGGGGGAACTTGTCCTCGGTCCGCGACTCCACGGCCGCGCGCACCTGCTCGGTGGTGATGGTGCGCTCGGCGAAGGAGCGCACCGAATCTGCAAGCGCGGTGTGCTCCTCACTCAGCCCGAGGCCGAGTTCGTATGCGTTGCGTGCCATGCGCTTACAGTCGTTCTGCGAGGTCAGCGGTGGTCCAGGGACCCTCGCTCTCGATGGTGTTCACACCGTGCCAGCCGGCGAGTTCCGTGATGGCCCCACCCTGAACGGCATACACCTTGCCGCTGAGCTTGCAGTCCGCCGCCGCGAGATAGGCCACGAGCGGCGAGATGTTGGACGGCGCAAACGCGTCGAACTCACCCTCGGGGACCTCGGCCGCGAAGAGCGCACCCATACCGGGTGTCGCCAGCGTCAGTCGAGTACGCGCGATCGGCGCAATTGCGTTGACGCGCACGCCGTATCGATCGAGCTCGTCAGCGGCCACCAACGTCAGGGCTGCGATGCCCGCCTTGGCTGCACCGTAGTTGCCCTGGCCCGCATTGGGCATGAAGGTACCCGAAGCCGAAGCAGTGTTGATGACCGAAGCGTTGACGGTCTCGCCTGCCTTGCTCTGGTCCTTCCAGTATGCGGCAGCGTGGTGCAGTGTCGCTGCGTGCCCTTTGAGGTGCACGGCAATGACTGCGTCCCACTGGCTCTCGTCCATACCCGCGATGAAGGCGTCACGAAGAATGCCGGCGTTGTTGACCAGGACGTCGAGTCGGCCGAACTCACTGACGGCCTGCTTGACGAGGCCCTCGGCACCGTCCCAGGTGGCGATGTTGTCGGTGTTGGCAACAGCCTTGCCGCCTGCAGCGACGATCTCGTCGACTACCTGCTGCGCGGGGCCGGCATCTGCACCGGAACCGTCGTTTGCTCCGCCGAGATCGTTGACCACGACGCTCGCACCCTCACGAGCGAAGAGCAGCGCATGCTCACGGCCGATGCCGCGTCCTGCTCCGGTGATGATCGCTACGCGACCGTCGAGACTTCCCATCAGTTCAGATTCCCATCAGTTCAGTTGTCGGACATGAAGACTCATTTGTCGGCGATGACCGCCAGGCCGTCCTTGATCACGAGGTCGCCGACCGCGCTGGTTTCGTACGAGTACGACGTGGCTCCGTCTGCCGAACCCGACTTGTAGAACACCGTCTCGATGTCCTGGGTCGGGAGTACGGGTTTCGCGAATCGCACTGCGAGACGGCGCAACCGCTCGGTCTCGCCGCCTGCCAGTTCGGTCAGGGCTCCCCACGACGTGAACGCCATCGTGCACAGTCCATGGTTGATGATTCCGGGGAGACCGGACATCCGAGCGATCTCCTCGTCGAGGTGAATCGGCATCGGATCGCCGGAAGCCGGTGAGTACCGGAATGTCTGGTCCTCGTCGATGTGCTGGTTCACCACCGCTGCGGGTCTACCAGCGCGAAGAGCGTCGTCGAATCGGTGTTCGGGAGCCTTCTCGCCAAGTCCGGGGCCCGCGTCGACCTTGCGGAAGAAGGCCGTCATCCACTGCTCGTTGACCAATTCACCCTTGTCGGTTTTGGTTTCGACGTAGATGACGACGGTGGATCCGTTGTCCCGGCCCTCGAATCCGATGGGCTTGGCACGAGCGACAAGGTGGTCACCGGGGTAGATCGGACGGTGGAACAGGAAGTCCTGCTCACCGTGAACGAGCTTCATCAGCAGTTCGACCGGCGCCACCGACAGCGCAGCGGGTGCCATCGACATGAAGACGGGTACCACCGCGAAGACCGGCGGAGCGATCTCGCCTTTCAGGTGTCGCTCGATGGGGTCGTTTGTGGCAGCGGCATATTCGGCGATGCGCTCGGCTGTCACCTCGAAGTGCTCCGGATCGGTCCATACGTCCAGCCCGGACGTATCGAATTCGACCGCGTTGGTCTTCGGTGTCGTCATCGAGCCGTTACCCGACCAGCTCGGCGAACTTGGCCAGCGAGGCCTCGAGATCAGCCTTGGCGTTCTTGGCAACTGCCTTGCCGATCGGCCCGACGATCATGGTGCCCTTGAAGCTGGCGTCGACGGTTGCCTTCGAACCCGCACCGTCGGCCTCGACCGAGAGGATGAATTCGACGGTGACGCCGGCCATTCCGGTACCGGCAATCTTGACCATCTTCGGAACCTCGACCTCTTCGACGGTCCACTCGATCTTGTTGGCCATACCCATCACGGAGACGACCTCGGTGAACTTGGCGCCCAACGCGACCTCGGTGGGGAGTTCACTCTTCCAGCCCTGGTGAATGGTGAGCCACTCTTCCCAGCGAGACAGATCGGAGAGCGCATCCCAGGTCTTCTCGGGGGATGCGGGCAGTACGGCGGAGACGGAAACGGAAGCCATGATGAAACTCCTAGTGGGTAGCTGGCGGGTTGAGGGTGTGATTCAGCGTGCGTAGGGCTTGTATGCGGTCACGACAACTGCACCGCCGAGTCCGATGTTGTGCTGGAGGGCGACCTTCGCGCCGTCGACCTGACGCTTGTCCGCGGTTCCGCGGAGCTGCCAGGTGAGTTCGGCGCACTGCGCGAGGCCTGTTGCTCCGAGGGGGTGGCCCTTCGAGATGAGGCCGCCGGACGGGTTGACCACCCAGCGTCCGCCGTAGGTGGTGTCGTCGGCGTCGACGAGCTTGCCGCCGTCACCTTCGGCGCACAGTCCAAGTGCCTCGTAGGTCAGCAACTCGTTGGTGGAGAAGCAGTCGTGGAGTTCGATGACGTCGACGTCGTCGGCGGTGATCCCGGCCTGGGCGTATACCTTCTCGGCGGCCTTGCGGGTCATGTCCGCGCCGACGAGGCTGATGGCGCTCTTGTCCTCGAAAGTGCTGTTCATGTCGGTGACCATGGCCTGTCCGACGATCTCGATCGCCTGAGCAGCGAGCCCGTGCTTTTCGACGAATGCTTCGCTGGCGATGATCGCCGCGCCGGATCCGTCCGAGGTGGGCGAGCACTGGAGCTTGGTGAGCGGCCCGTGAATCTGGCGTGCTTCGAGGATCTGCTCGAGGGTGTACTCGTCCTGGAACTGCGCGTACGGGTTGTTCAGTGAGTGCTTGTGGTTCTTGACGGCGATCTTCGCGAACTGCTCGGCAGTGGTTCCGAAGCGTTCCATGTGCTCGACGCCCGCGGCGCCGAACATGTACGGAGCCGGCGGCATCGCGAACTCCTGCAGCTCGGCGAGAGCGAGGAGGTGCCGCATGAGGGGCTGTTCGCGGTCGTCGTAGGTGGATCCGAGGGACCCGGACTGCATCTTCTCGAAGCCCAGCGCGAGTGCGCAGTCGGCCTGACCACTCTTGACCGCCTGCGTGGCGAGGTAGAGCGCGGTCGATCCCGTCGAACAGTTGTTGTTGACGTTGACGATGGGGATACCCGTCAGACCGAGCTCGTAGACAGCGCGCTGACCTGCGGTGGACTCGCCGTAGACGTAGCCGACGTATGCCTGCTCGACCTCGGTGTAGTCGATACCCGCGTCTTCGAGCGCCTTGGTACCCGACTCGCGTGCCATGTCGGGGTAGTCCCACTCGCGGGCTCCCGGCTTCTCGAACTTCGTCATGCCGACGCCGACGACAAAAACCCTGTTACTCATTGCCACTCCTGAAGAGAACGGTATCTGTGTGTGACACGCTGTCCCACCAAAGTATGTGAGACATCTTGTCCAGTCAATGGCGGGGTGAGTATCGTTCGATTTATGACAAAAACAGCCGAGTCGGCGCAGCCCGACGGGCGCAGCACTCGCTGGAACGATCACAAGGAGCAGCGCAAAGCGCGGATCCTCGACGCAGCACTCGATGCAGTCAACGAAGGTGGCGCCGACGTCGGCGTCCAGCAGATCGCCGAGCGCGCCGACGTCCCCCGTTCCGTTGTCTACCGGATCTTCAAGGATCGAGCCGACCTCGACGAGCAGCTGCGAGTCCGCATCCTCGAGATGATGATGACCGACCTGGCCCCCACTCTCACGCCGAAGGGCACCGTCGGCGAGGCCATCTCACGGGCCGTCGAGACCTACCTTCAGTGGATTGTGAAATATCCACGACTGCACCACTTTTTAGGCAAGGGCTCGCCGAGTACGCGGGCCACCGGTTCGAAAGTGGTGACCGGAACCAAGACGGCCATCGCCGTCCAATTGGGAAATTTGTTGGGCACGATCCTCACCAGCCGTGGCAAACCGTCGAAGATGGCGGAGCCCTTGGCTTTCGGCGTCATCGGATTGGTCGACGTCAGCGTCAACCGTTGGCTCAGCCAGCCGGGTTCCGATGTGTCCAGTGCGGAATTGGCCGAGTTCCTGGGGCGCTCCATCTGGCAGGTTCTCGACGGCAATCTCCGGAGCATCGGCGTCGACATAACGCTGTCGACTCCGATCGCCGACCTGTGACAGTCACCGAACTACCCTGGACACTCGGCGGACGTGGACTTCAACTGGTCCAGGTTCCATCACTCGCCCTCCACGCACTTGGTGAAGACAACGCCACTCTTGCAATGGAACTCGCACCCGACCTCCTGACCCCTTATCTCCTCGGCGAAGAATGCCAGGGCTTGTGGCGCTACCGGAGCAAGCAGATAGCAGAGAATCCCCTCGACAGCGCGTGGATCACCCGCATCGCAGTCGATGCCCGCACCTCGACGCCGGTGGGGTTGGCCGGATTCCACGGTCGCCCCGATGCGCGCGGGATGGTGGAGGTCGGATATCGCATCGACCCGGCGTTCCGGCGTCAGGGCTACGCAAGAACCGCCCTCGAGATACTTCTCGACGTCGCGAGTCGCGAATCCGAAGTACACATCGTTCGCGCGACCATCAGCCCGGACAATGCCGCATCTCGAAACCTGATCAGCCAGTACAATTTTTGCGAAGTCGGTGAGCAGTGGGACGAAGAAGACGGTCTGGAAACCATCTTCGAAGTCAGTGCCTCTCGATCGGCTTCGGCCGCCAACGGTTGATCACACCGAATACCGACAAGGCAAGGATGTCGGGAGTCAACCGCACAACGACGTCACGCACCGCCGCCAGCAGGCGAGTAACGGCGTCCTCGATCGCCAAAGCCGCACCTAGCCCGAGGTGAGGGCGCATGGCATGAGCGGCGTCGCCAATCAACGCAACTTTGCCGCGTGTCAACAACTTCGGGGTCCGAATCTCGAGCAGTTCGTTCTCGATGATGCGGGCCGGGTCAGCGTTCGCGACGAGCTGCGACACAGGTTCGGGCCAGTCCGCAAAATGCGCAAGACTCTCGCCGCGTTGCGCACCCGCGAAAGCGTAGGTGCGGTTGCCCGCCAACGGGAGAATCCCGAACTCCCCTCGAATCCCCCATACCTGTCCGACAAAATCCGGCGGTGGACCATCGACGATCCAGCGCCAAGCTGACACTCCGGTATGTACCACGGTTCCCTCGCCGGGCCAGATCTGCTGTCGCACAACACTGTGCACACCGTCCGCGGCAACGACAAGGTCGTATCGAGCGGTATCACCGTCGGTGACTATCTCGGCGCGGCCGTGATCTCCGCAGCCCACACCCGTCACCCTGGTTCCGGTGCGTAGACACTCGGCGGGGAGGGCGCGAACCAACACGTCGATCAGATCGGCGCGGTGGATTGTCACCAGATCGCGACCGCCGGCGAGGTCGCCAATTCTGCGCGTCACCAGATTTTGCCCGCGCAGATTCCTGATCGCGCCCGAGCTGTACGGAAGGGAATTCGCCCTGACCTGTTCGCCTACACCGATTTCGTCCAACGCTGCCAGAGCGTTGGGAAACAACACGACGGCGGCGCCTACCTCCGTAAACTCGGACGCACGCTCGTACACGGTGACATCCCAGCCTGCTTTGCGGAGCGCGATGGCAGCCGTCAGCCCGCCAATTCCTCCGCCGACGATTCCCGCGCACTGTCCTTCCGGCACAGGTCAGATCCTCTCCGGAACCGTGACCGCCGTCAACCCGCTGGTTTTATCGGTCCAGTGAATGGCACGGTCCTCCAGCATCACCGGTGTCCACAACCTGTATGTCTTCACCTGATGGTGATGACGACACAGGCATTGGAGGTTGCTCACAATGGTCCACCCTCCACGTCTCGGATCGGAAGGATCGAACTCGGTGATGTGGTCGAGTTGGCACCTGTTCGCGGGCACCGAACAACCAGGGAACCGGCAGTGACCGTCGACGGCCCGCACCAATGCGGCCAGAGCCGCTCCCGGAGCATAGGTCAGCGCGCCGGGAGGTGGATCGTGCTGGGCGCCATGCCCATCCGATCTTCGAACGATGTCCGGGGATCGCGCGACCAACCGTTGCATTGCCCGAATCCGATCCCCGCAGCCGTTCGGTTCGTGACTTGGGCGATCACGTCGGGTGACAAGCGGCAGGACAGTCGGAGCATGCTGCCGACGCGGTCGGTTCCCCGCGGCCTGGGCGCGGAAATCGACGAACAAGGCCTGCCAGGTGGAATCAGCGGCGAGCTCGCGAGCAAAATCAGGATCGATCGGCCCGTATCCGTCGATGCTCGCGGGATCTGACGTCAATCCGAGGAGCGTCGCCAGATCACACACGATGTGCAACACCGGCTTCCTACTTGAGGGCGCAGTTGATCGAGCTGCTGTGGATGCTGCCTCGCACGTTTCGCTGCCACACTGACAAGTCAGCCCCTGTTCGCCGTGCAGCAGAGCTACCAGTGCGTCGGCCCTACGGGTCGAGACATTTCGTGGATCGTGGTTGCAGACGCTTCCGGCGGCCTCGTTGATCAGGCCAAGCGCTTCGACAGCCTCGTTCGCGCTGAGTGTTGCCTGCAACTGGGCGAGTCCGTGACGGTCTGCACGCGTG
Source organism: uncultured Rhodococcus sp. (assembly GCF_963525155.1). Classification (NCBI taxonomy): domain Bacteria; kingdom Bacillati; phylum Actinomycetota; class Actinomycetes; order Mycobacteriales; family Nocardiaceae; genus Rhodococcus; species uncultured Rhodococcus sp. Next base: position 45,743 of record NZ_CAURKP010000003.1, on the reverse strand, counting down.
CGAACATCGCGGTGTTCCAGCATCTTCCGGCGACGTTCGGCGGCAGCATCCGGATCGTAGGCAAAAAGCTGGCGCTCGATGTCGCGCTCCAGTTGCCCGGGCGGAAGACGGTGCGCCGAGGCAAGTACCCGGCGCTCGAGCGCTGCGATCGCCTCCGGGTCGGCCCCGGTGAGTCCGTCGACAATCTTGCGCACACGCGCATAGTCCAGCTCGCCGGCAGCGAAGGCGGCCTTGGTGAGCGGAAGGAACTCCCGTAGGGCATCACCGATCTCGATGTGGACTTCGGCAGTACGACGCGAGCACGTGAGCATGACCGCGATCTCGTTGCATGCGATCCGCCACGCCTTGTCGACATCACCGGACACGTCGAGTTCGGCGTTGAATCGCGACTCCGACAACATGGATGCACCGAGCACCTTTTGCGCGGCAAGCATGTTCTCGCTCTGCGCCGTCGCAAAGAGCATGTCCGGCAACACGAGTGGGTCGACGACAGGACGGCCGTCATCGACGGATGTGCCCACACCGCCCGTCGATCCGTTATCGAACATACATTCGACAATAAACCCACTCACCGACAAGAAAGCTAGAGTGCCGGTTTGTATCCCTTACCCTGCATCCACGCCAGCACGTCCAACACCCTGATGACCGGAACGGATTCGTCGAGACCTGCTCGTGCACGTAGATCGAGGAGTCGACTCTGCAACTCGTCTTCCCGCATGGCTACGCGAACGGGTTCCAGGTGGGCCGACTTCGTTCCCAACTCCCGCCCGATGACGTCGTCGTAGATCGGGAAGAGTCGCGGACGCTTGCGCGCGATCAGTTTGGACGCCATGGTTCGCCCGACGCCGTGAATCTCTCGAAGCGCCGTCTCCAACCGCCACACCGGGGATTCCGGAGTGAAGGGATCGGGTTCGTTCGACAGATCGCGATCCGGGCCCACGTCCGCCAGGAGTCGGTTCAGTTCGGCATTGTTCTCCCCGAGCAGGAAGAAGGCTCCTTGCGCCGGAACCTGAACCGACAGAAGAGTCACCGCAACAAGATCTTCCGCGGTGAAGATGTTCGCATCACGATCGCGATTGCCACTGGGATCCCAGGAATCCCACAACGCACCGGTTCGGAGATAACCGGTCTTTCGGAGCGGCCTCGTGAAATATTCCTGCAGCACGTCGACCGCGCCGGCATCGTCCCCGTCTCGCAGCACACGCGGGAGTCGGATGGGCAACTGATCAAGCATGGTCGAGCGACCTTTCCAGTACATATTTGGCGAACCCGGCGTTGTGATACTGCCGAAATGGGCCCTTGCCCTTGGCAACAAGATGCTCCGCGAGCGGACGAACCGTCGTCATGTCGACGGGCAGTTGGGCGAACTGTTCCAACGCATCCGAGTCCTCGAGACTGCAGTCGATCACGGTCCCGTCGCCGTCGGCGGACGCCAACTCGGTGCGTCTGATGGCGACCAGATCGTGCTTGGCATCGAGTTCTTCGATGCTGCAGCCGGTTCGCGATTCCAGTGCCGAACTGGATACGTACACGGACATGACGTGCTCGATCGGCTTACCGCCGACCAGATGGCACTCGACGCTCAGAATCTCCATCGGACCGATATTGAGCGTGAACAAGCGATGGCGCTCCGCGGATCGGTTGGTCGACGGCAGGCAACTGATCGTCCACTGTTCGATCTCGACGGCGGCCGGAGCGTCGAACGCGTAGGAGAGAACCTCGGCAATCAGCTCGGCAAGATCTTCGAAGAGCGGGTCGCGCTGCAACCGCTCGAAATTCTCGACAGAAGCGGCGGGACGCACAGGCGCCTTGCTCACGCAGGTCCCCTCTCGTCCGGTGCTTTGCTCTCAGACCTCGCGTCCAAGGTACCCAGCCCTACGCGGGTCTCGCGCGTTCGCCCTCACATACACCCTCGCGTTATGGTTCTCGACACGTACCACCGCCTTACCGATCGCTAACTCGAGGAGCACACGAAGTGGAAATCAAGGGAACCGCAGCACTGGTCACCGGAGCGGCATCAGGCCTCGGCGCCGCAACAGCCAAGCGCCTCGCCGACGCCGGCGCTACCGTCTTCGGCCTGGATCTGCCCGCGTCGATCGAGCGCGCAGGCGACAACGTCCCCGCCGGCGTCACCCTCATCCCCACCGACGTGACCAGCGGCGAAGAGGTCGAAGCAGCGATCAACCAGATCGTCGAGTCGGGCTCCCCGCTGCGCATCGTCGTCAACTGTGCCGGTGTCGGCTGGGCCGGACGCATCCTGTCCAAGAAGGGTCCGCACGACCTCGAGCTGTTCCGCACGGTCATCACCGTCAACCTGCTCGGCACCTTCAACGTCATGCGCCTGGCCGCCGACGCCATCGCCAAGACCGAGGCCGTCGACGAGTCGGGCCAGCGCGGCGTCGTCATCAACACCGCTTCCGTTGCTGCCTTCGAAGGCCAGATCGGCCAGATCGCGTACTCCGCCTCCAAGGGCGGCGTGCACGGCATGACGGTTCCGGCTGCCCGTGACCTTGCGCAGTTCGGCATCCGCGTCAACACGATCGCTCCCGGCATCATCGACACCCCGATGCTCGCAGGCGTCACCGACGAGTACCGCAAGGGCCTCGAGGCCGGCGTTCCGTTCCCGTCGCGCCTGGGCCAGCCGTCCGAGTACGCGCAGCTCGCGCAGATGATCGTCGAGCACGACTACCTCAACGGCGAGACCATCCGCATGGACGGCGCACTGCGCATGGCGCCGCGCTAACTTCCCTGCTGTGCGCCTTTATTAACCGCCCGCGGTTAATAAAGGCGCACAGTACAAGCTCGAACGCTGCTCGCGGCAGTTCCGATTCACGCGAGAACAAATCGATGCCGGCATCTGCTGTGCCAGGAGCGAGTGGGCCGACTATGGCACATTCGCCGGACCGATCCACTCCGGATACTGCACGGCCACCGGCATCGTCGGCATGACAAAACCAGGAGGCGAAATCAGCGCTCTACTCCCGAGTCTATCTGCGGTAAACATCGGGAATTCCTGCTTCCACCAATCGATGCACCCTTGCGGGGTTTCATTGGTGAGAAATGATGTGTAATCGACAATGTTCCACGTTCCGAAGACGTTCCAGGACGGCGGATGCTGCGCACGCGGATCACGCGCAGCCGCATCAGTGTCGACAATCCCCGCACGACCCGGCACGTCCGAGGTATTGACCAGAGCGATACGCACCGCAACATGAAGAACGATGTCACTCCGGTATTTCGCCGGGTCCTCGTACACGCGGTAAGTACACACCGTCGCCGACACCCGACCGGCATCCGCTGAATAGTCGACGATATTGCGGAACCAGGTATATCTGTCCTGAAGGTACTTGCCGTTCTCGGTACGAAAATCGTGATCAGCAGGAAACAATCCGATGTCGCTGTCACGAACCGCATCAAAATAGCCCGGAAACTCAGCCTCCGGCCCGACAACAAACGTGTAGACGGCCGCTTCCTCCGCCGCGCGAATCAACTCTGCCCCGCGACCGAACAAATCGACACCCGGACTCGCAGACCACACCGTCGTATACGGAAACTCACGTACCGGAACGACCTCAGCGGGAGCCTCCGAACCGCCACCGCCGCACGCCGAACTGCCAGCGACACACATCATCGCCAACACCGCAGACACAATCCGACTAGTGCGCATTCCACACCACCGCGTCATACGCATCTTGCATTCTGTCGTCATGTCCATCGCGAGGGTTACCGAACATGGAAAACATCGTCAGGAAATCACCGGATATTTCGTTCATTCCCAGCGCCCCGGACTGCACTTCGTACCAGGGGCGCAGATTTCTATCCTCATCGAAGGCCCATCTGTACGTATCCACGAAATCAGCTGGTAAATCTGCAGCATTCAGGATGTTGTAAGACTGTCTCACCGAATCAAACCCACCGATCGTCGCCACCTCTGCCCCTGAAGGTTGTGCACCAATAATCGACTCCTTAAACGGATCTCCACCGGCTCCGATCATGGCGTTCATGAGATCCCCGCCAGGTAGGTTTCCAATACCGAAGGTTCCAAGACTCATCATGGCTCCGTACGCATTGTTCTTGCGCGCATATATTTCGGCAGCCTGTCTGGCCTGATCGTCGTAGCCGTCCTGGATGCCGAGCTGCAATCCTCGGTCGGTCAGCGCTGCAACCCTTCCTGCCGTATCCAGGTTATTGGTTGAGCTCGGATGCATCGGGTCGAGTGCGTACGCACCTTGCTTCGCAAGCATCTCCTGATACGCCGCTTGCGTAAAGTCCGTACCAGCCGTTTCGTCGGTATTCATCAGTGCGAAGACGTTTGCCGAACCCTGGAAGTGGCGCATTCCATCTGGATCAATCCATCCAGCAGTGTCGAAGCCAGGGAGATATTCCGGATTGGCCCCAGCAAGATCCAAGATGTATGGGCTCATGCTGCGTGAAACTGTTTGCAACAGATCTGGATTGAGCTGACCGGCCGATTGGCTGCCGGCTTCGGGAATGTTGGAGAGCAACTTCCACGCTTCGTCGGTACTGACCGCCTCCCCGACAGCCGACATGATGCTGCCGGCACGAGTTGCCGTAGCCACGTCGGTGGGATCATTCGGGTTTTCGACTCTGGCATCACCATCAGAGAAATCGAAGAGCGTCGATGCAGCTTTACCGTCGTCAGTCCAGTTGTGCGACAGTACATCCTGCACAAATCCGTTGCCGGATTCCGGATTGTTCACGGCGGCATCTACGGCAATCTTGTCATCTCCCACAGCGGCGAAGATCTGCTCGGTGATCGCCATGTCCTGCGTACCACGCCCATCGACCATGAAGTACTCGAACTTGTTTTCCGGGTTCTGTTCATGAGCAACCTGCGCATCCAGGTACTTCTGCCCCACATCGAGAAGCGCACTGTCGAGGGCACTACCGCTTTTGTACTGATTGTCGCCCATCGAAACGATGTCGGCAATCGCCTGATTGTCGGCAACGCCGTTGAGTGCAATGCTGGGCAGGCCGGATCCGCCGGCTACTTCAAAGCTGTTTACCACCAAGTCATCCCGAGTCAGAGACTCTCGCATCATGTCGGGTAGAAGGTTCAGACCGCCCTTGGTCGGAACGTCCGGATCACCCTCGACCGTCGCGCTGACGTTCTCGTTGGACAGTATCTGCAGCGAGTTTGCGACCGCAGCCTGCGCATCGGGCGGCAACTTCGAGAGCAGGTCTTCGATCTCCTGGGGCGATTTCCCATCCAGTGATCTTCCCAGCTGATTGAGGTATTCCATCTGCGACGCCGGGATTGTCGCAGTTTCACCCCGCTCCAACGCCGTAGCCTGTTCCGGTGTCAGGTGGCCGGTTTCCGTGATCCGCTGCAATTGTTCCGGCGTCATCGACGCCGGATGCGTTGCCAGAGCGTCAGAATCACTCTTACCCTGTTCCCCACCCGAGGTAACTGCGGATACGAATGTCACACGTAGCCCGTCACGGGCGCCGGCCAGCGAGCTTCGCACAGTGTTGTCCGCATTTTCGGTGGCATTTGCAGCGTCGGTCAGCTCACGTTGCCGTTCGACCATCAGGGCAATACGGGCGGCGTCCGGTTCGGCCGCGGTGTCCGTGAGCAGAAGCGCGTCCGAGACCACAAATCCATCCGCTTCTGCTGCAAGAACAGCCATTCGGGCCCGCTGCAAGGGAGCGTCGATCTCGTGAAAGCCTTGCTGTGCGGTTTTTGCCAGAGCTTCGATAGCATCGACAACCTCGCCAGCCGTCTTCCTGTCTGCGGCGGCCCTGTCCTGAGCCGCTTCCGCGGTCTCCCCTTCCCAGTAAGCGCCGTGCACGGTGGTAACACTGCTGAGGTACCGGGAAAAGAGATCTTCCGCCTTGCTGCCCAGGGCAATCCAGGCGTCGGCAATAGCAGTGAGCGACGCTGGATCCCACGATTCGATCTGTGCACGCGTCGGGGTCATGCGGTGGGTTCCTGGGCGACCCAGGCGCCTGTGGCGTCGGTGTAAGTGGTGGCAAGTTCGGCAGCAGACTGCTCGTCACGACTGCGGAACTTTTCGGCGACGTTGATCATGATGTCGCCGGTCTCGCCCAACCGTTCCCGCAATGAGGGAACCAGCAAACCCTCGAAAAGCTCGTGCGAGATCGCTGATGCTTCGAGAAAAGAGGTCAGCACCGTATTCGCAGGCGCAAAAGAGGAATTCCCGAGCAAGGGCCCAGTCGCCATGGGGGCAAAGGTGCCACCAGTGGCGGGAGGAGCACCGGCCGACGGTCCCACGCTCAGCCGACCAGCTTCATCCGCGAGCCCGTGCAGCACCCCGCCCAAGCTTTTCAATTCAGCGATATCTGTCGCAAACGTACCCACGATCCCCCCTCGGACGTACGAGTCAGCCCCCCTGACTCGTGCAACGTCGGCCAAGTATACGTCGAGGCCGCCGGCTTACAGGTCCGAGGCGAGTGGAATTTCCTTCTCCGCGCGGTCCGTCATCCACTCACGGAGGACCTTGGTGGCAATGACGTCGTCCTCGTTGTACTGCAGGATGCGTGTCCGCTGCGTCTCGTCCGGCTCACCGTCGTAGCCGACCGCCTCGCGGTACCACGCCATCGACGCTTCACCACCAGCCTCGGCGTCACGCCAGTTGAAGCCGGCGACGGGAGCAATCTTCTTGAGTCCCTTGCCGTTCGGGCAGATGAACTGATCACTCACCGCTTGATAAATGTCGACCCACTGCGGACTGTCGATGAATTCGCGGATCTCGTCCTTACTCGGAATCCCGGGTTCACCGGCAAACCTGCGCGCCGAGTCCAACAACCATTTGTCCTCGGCCGAACGCGAATAGCAGTACGCGGCAAAGGTTTTACCCGAAGCGGCGGCTGCGGCACGTTCCGCCATCAGCCAGCCCCAGAACTCTGCGAACGACCGCGCCTCATCACGTGCCGGCAACGGATCCCACGTCGCAAATCCTCGATACATCGAGAAGCCACCGACATTGAGCAACGTCCCCCACAGGTAGGCGCCGTGCTCCTGATAGCTCTCCATGTCGACGTCGATCTCGATGTCCGCCCGAGTCACCGAGATCTTCTCGAACCGCCGCACCAACGGAGCATCTGCCAACCACGCCTTGGCGATCACTACTGCGTCGTCGAAATTTCCGTGCGGCCAATCTTCGAGCGGCTCGCCGTCCCAGGCGGCCAGCTGATCGATCGTGTTGCAGCCGACGTCGCGCAGAAGCTCGGCCCGCGATCCGACAGCGACGAGGCTGACGTCGCGGTTGCGGACCAATTCCTGCTTGCATTCGGTCCACCACGGGCACGACTTGCACTCGCTCACCTGTGACGGAGACGTCAGCACCTCACCGCGGGCCACAGCGATACGGTCGGCGAAACGCTCGTCGTAATCGTCGAGAATCGCGCTGAGGTCGTGGACGAGGATGCAGTCTCCGTTGTATCCGATCGCGCCTGCCGTCAGCGACGGGCTCGCCAGCCCACGACGCTCGAGCATCCGATAGACCTGCGCGACGCGCATCTGATCGCGGACCTGACTGCGGACCTTGCGTTTGGGATCGGCCGCGGGCTCCCATTCGAAGAGCCCCGAGGTGATCGCGCCCTGGCCGGGATCGGTCACCTTGTGATTGACGACAATGACGGGGATGTACCCGCCACCCTCGTCGTCACGGATGAGCATTTCGCAGCGGCCCTTGCGTCCGGTGTCGCGCTCGACCGGCAAGACCGCGCCCCAGATCCGGTCTGCGCCGGCCTCACAGGCAGCCAAGGTGTCGCGAGCCTGAGCCGACGCCGATTGATCAGGGTTGATCTTCACCCAACGCTCGGGAGCAGCGCCGATCACGAGTTCGGCGATCTCCGCGCGCTTCGCGATCGCGGCATCCTGGCGCTGCTTGACGCCGGTGTCGACGGGTTCCGAAGCCGATTTCCCGGGAAACAACCCGTCCAGACGCACCCGATGACGGCATCGGGTCAACGCCCCCGAATCGATGATCGGGAGCTGGGGCGCGGGGTTGTTAACGGAACACACGATGACGAAGATTATGTGCTCCCCTAGGCTGAAGCCGAAGCGCAGGTACCTGGCAACACACAAACACCTGGAAACGGGGTCCTTTTCGATGGGGTTGTTCAAGAAGCGAAAGTCTCGTGCCACCCGCAAGGCGGAGGCAAAGGCTCTCAAGCACAAGGCTGAGGTCGAGGCGAAGCTCAACGCCAAGAGCCAGCGTAAGCGCGACAAGGTCGAGACCAAGTCGCTCAAGAAGCTGGAGAAAGCCGAGATCGAGTCACAGCACAAGATCGAAAAGGCGCAGATCGCGACCCTGAAGGCGCAGGAGAAGGCCGCTGCGAATCAGGGCCTGACCGTCGCCAAGGTGCGTAAGTACCTGGGAGTGGCACGTCTGCTTGCCCCCGTTCTCCTGCCGATCGCCTACCGCGCAGCCACGGCGGTGCGCGCCCAGCTCGACACCACGCGTGCACAGAAGATGGGCATCGCCGTAGACCAGCTCGGTGACTACACCGGTCACGGCGCGAAGTTGAGCGCTCGTATCGCCGGTGCCGAGAGCTCGGTCACCGAGATCCTCAGCCGCAAGCCCGACGACGCGGAGACGCAGCGTTTCGCCGCCGCCATCCGTGAGCGCCTCGGCGACCTCAGCACGGCAGTTCGCGCTGCCGAGCAGATGCCGCAGGCTCGCCGTAAGGCAGCTCACCAGGCGATTTCTTCCGAACTCGACGGCGTCGAAGCAGATCTGCTCGCACGTCTCGGCGTGCGCTAGACCTGAGAACGCCAGTGAGAGCAGCCGAGCAGACCGCGACCCTCCGGGGGACAGCTGTCGGTTCCGCTTCGGCTGCTCTCGCTGTCGCCGCGCACGGGATCGGCGGAGGCGAGCTGCCACAGTCGTCGTCGCTGACCCTGTTGCTCGCCGTCTGCGCAACCGTCGGCGCCGTGACGGCCACCCTTCCCGCCCTCTCACGGGGGCCCGCTGCCTTGATCGTTGCTCTGGGTCTGGGTCAGTTGGCCGCGCACACCACCATGACGCTCTCCGAGCACGCTCATTCGCCCGCTCCGGGGTTGGTGATGCTCGGTGCTCACGCCGGTGCCACCGTCGCTTGTGCGGTGGCGGTCCTGGCCGCCGAGCGCCTCTACCGCGTTGTCACCCACGCTCTCCACGTCGTCCTGGCGTCTCTGGCTCCCGCCGCTGTCACTTCCCGCGGCCACACCGTCTCGACCGGAATCCATCACGGACCTGTCGACGCTCTACTTCGCGCCAGCATCTCGCGGCGCGGTCCTCCTGCCCTGGTCTGAAGATTCGTAGAACTCCCCACCCCTTCACCAGACCAAGAGGACACTCCCCGACATGAAGAACACCCTGATTTCGCGTGCGGTTGTCACGACCGTCGCTACCGGCAGCGCTGTGCTGCTGGCCGCCGGAATTGCTTCAGCACACGTCAGCGTCGTCGCACCAGGAGCTACGCAGGGCGGATACTCCGTTCTCACGTTCCGCGTGCCCACCGAATCCGACACCGCTTCGACCACCAAGCTGACGGTGGCCCTCCCCGACCTCAAGTCGGCACGCACCGAACCGATGCCCGGTTGGACCGCCGTCGTCGAGAAGGACCCCACCTCGCTGGTCGCGAAGTCCGTGACCTGGACGGCCGACCCCGGCGTCGGAATCGCCCCCGGCCAGTTCCAGCAGTTCGTCCTTTCCGCCGGCCCGCTGCCCGAGCAGGAAGAGGTCGAGTTCAAGGCCGTGCAGACGTACAGCGACGGCAACGTCGTCAACTGGGATCAGGAAGAACTTGCCGACGGCAGCGAGCCGGACAAGCCCGCGCCGACGCTGACTCTCGCCGCATCCACCGGCGATGCTCACGGAGCGCCTGCTGCCGATAACACTGCCGAGACGTCCGCCGCATCCGAAGCCTCTGACTCTTCGTCGGACAACACTGCCCGCTGGCTCGGCGGCGTCGGCCTCGTGCTCGGCGCGTTGGGCGCTGCACTCGGCCTCGGCGCACTGGTCAGGAGCAAGCGCTGATGAGTACCCGGATCAAGGTCATCGCCGTCGGCATGCTCGCGATGCTGGCCACGATGCTCGGAATGGGCACGGCCAGTGCACACTCCGCGGTGGTCGGCTCCAACCCGGAAAACGGTGCGTCCATTCAAGTTGCGCCTGACACGGTTTCGGTCACGTTCAACGAGGCTCTGCAGGCGCAGTTCGCGGCGCTGACCGTCACCGGTCCCGACGGCAACCTCTGGACCAAGAGCGATCCGTCCGTCGAAGGACCCACTGTCAGTGCAGACCTCGGCGATCTCGGGCCGACCGGCGTCTACACCATCGCGTACCGCGTCACCTCCGCTGACGGTCACCCCGTCAACGGAACCCTGACGTTCACCCTCACCGAGGCGGGGTCGGGCACTCCCGGCGCTGCCGCCGCGTCGAGTACGGGTGAGTCGGAGCCCGGCAGCATGCCGGTGTGGATCTTCATCGTCGCCGGCGTCGTCGTGTTCGGCGGTGCGCTGTTCTTCGTGCTCCGTAAGCCGAAGTCGAGCTGATCGCGTGACGGGTACGGCAAACAGGTGGTGGTTGCTGTTTGCCGTACCCACAGCTCTGCTGGGAGTCCTGATCGCCTGGGGCCTCGCCAGCCCGTCGGGACCCGAATCGTCGAGCACGGTCCGCGTTCTCGCGATCGGATGTGGTTCGTTGACGCTCGGCATCGCGACGCTCGCCTGGATGGGCCGCAGTGAACGCCGCCCGGCGACAACCCCCGCCGTCATGTGGACTCAGCTCACCGCGGTGGCAGCAGTGTGGCTCGTCGCCGAGATCACGCTCCTCGTGCTCAATGCCGCAGCGGCCGACGGCGCCCCGGTCACCTCGCTGACCATCGGGCACTTCGGCGCATTCGTCTCCGAGGTCAACGTCGGCCGCGTCGGCGTCGCGATCATCGCGTGCGCGTTTGCCGTCGTCTGTTACGGCATCTACGGATTCACCAATCCCGAGACGGTGCCCGTCGCACCGGCATTGGTCGTCTCCGCGTTGGCGCTCGCTGCCCGCCCGATCACCGGGCACATGGCGCAGCAGAGCTTCGGATCGATCCTCGACGCCGTTCACGTCCTCGCTGCGGCCTTGTGGTTCGGCGTGCTCGCCGCACTCGCGCTTGCCGTACCGTCGCGCGGTGCCTGGGCGATCTGGTTGCCCAAGTACTCCGCTCTCGCATGGCGATGCGTCCTCGCGCTGGTCGTCACCGGTATCGTCAACGCCGTCGTGCGACTCGACTCACTCTCCGCCTTCTACGACACCGCATACGGCCGGGTGATCCTCGCCAAGATCGTGGCGATCGGACTGCTCGTCGCCTTGGGATGGTGGTGGCGCCGGACATGGGTGGTCGCGAGCGCTGCACACCGCATGAGTTCGGACGGATCCTTGCGTCGCGCCATCGGTGAAGTTGTCTTCATGGCCATCGCATTCGGGCTTGCTGCGGCCCTTGCGACAACTGCGTAAGACGTGCCTCAGCGCGACATTTCGTGACCCGCACATTTAACGTTTCACGTCGAGATTTAACCTCTACGTGAGTTTATTTTCCCAGCTTGCGGCGGTTTCCGGCCCCCCTTAGCGTTGCTCGCATGACGGAGGCCCAACGCTCGTTTCTCGTCTGCGCTTCGCAGCGCAGCGGCAGTACTTTGCTGGTCGAATCCCTGCGAGCAACCGGGGTCGCGGGTGAGCCGGAAGAGTTCTTCCAGTACCTCCCCGAGACCTCGCGATCGCCGCAACCGAGGCAGTGGTTCGAAGACGTCACGGACGAGTCCGTCCTGGGTCTGCTCGCCCCGTTCCACCCGGGCACGCCGGACACTCGCACCTCCGAACAGTGGCGCACACAACTTCTCGAACTCGGCCGAACCCCCAACGGAGTCTGGGGTGGCAAGCTGATGTGGAACCAGACGCCGCTCCTACTCGATCGCGCGGCCGGATTGCCCTGGCGCAGTGGGACGGACCTACGTTCCGCACTCCACGACACCCTCGATCACGACCTGCAGTTCATCCACGTCTATCGAGAAGATGTCGTCGCTCAAGCTGTGTCGATGTGGCGCGCCGTGCAGACACAGGTTTGGCGCGACGACGCGACTCCACCGAATCTCTCGGACGGTGCGCAGTACAACGCAGTCGGAATCGCGCACCTGGTGACGATTCTCGGTGAGCAGGAACGCCAATGGAAGCGCTGGTTCGAGGAAGAGGACATCTCTCCCATCGAAGTCGGGTTCCGCGATCTCACCGAAGACCCGCAGTCCGTGGTCGCAAAAACCCTCATCTCCCTCGGCCTCGACGGACAACTGGCCCCGCCACCGCCGCTGCGTCGTCAGAGCGACGGACGATCCCGCGAATGGGTGCAGCGTTATCGCATCGACGCCGAACAGAACGGATATCCCGTCACATGAGCACCGTCACCGATGTTGTCGACGAACTCCGAGTTCTCGAATCCGAAGCGGTTCACATCATTCGAGAGGTGGTGGCAGAACTCGAGAGACCGGTACTGCTCTTCTCGGCCGGCAAGGACTCGATAGTCCTGCTTCGTCTGGCCGAGAAGGCGTTTCGGCCCTCCCCACTCCCTTTCCCGGTCCTGCACGTCGACACCGGTCACAATTTCGAGGAGGTCATCGAATTTCGCGACCGCCGAATCAAGGAGGGCGGGCACACACTTCTGGTTGCTTCCGTTCAGGATTCGATCGACCAGGGCAGAGTGCAGGAGTCGACCGAGACCAGCGGATCGCGAAACCGCCTGCAGACCAGAACCCTGCTCGACGCTCTCGAAGCTGGAAGGTTCGACGCCGCGTTCGGTGGCGCCCGCCGGGACGAGGAACGTGCGCGCGCCAAGGAAAGAGTCCTCAGCTTCCGTGACGAGTTCGGCCAGTGGGACCCGCGAGCGCAACGGGCCGAACCGTGGTCGCTCTACAACGGTCGGATCAGACGCGGCGAGTCCGTTCGTGTCTTCCCGCTGAGCAACTGGACCGAGCTCGACATCTGGCGCTACATAGCCCAGGAGGAACTGGAACTGCCGTCCATCTATTTCGCGCACCAGCGGAGGGTATTCGAGCGCGACGGAATGCTCCTCGCTGCTTCCGAATTCAGCACCGACGCCGAGAACGCCGCGGCAACGACCGAGTGGGTGCGATATCGAACCGTCGGCGATCTGACCATCACCGGCGCCGTTCGATCGCACGCCACCACCATCGACGACGTCGTCACCGAAATCTCGGCCGCGACGGTTTCCGAACGAGGCGAGACTCGCGCAGACGACCGAACGTCGGTCGCCGCGATGGAAGACCGAAAGCGTGAGGGCTACTTCTGATGACCACCACCATCACTCGCCAACTCCTGCGACTGGCCACGGCGGGTAGCGTCGACGACGGCAAGAGCACGCTGATCGGCCGACTGTTGCACGACACCGACAGTCTGCCAACCGATCACCTCGATTCCGTCACCGACGAGCACGGTGTCGCCGACCTGGCTGCACTCTCCGACGGACTACGTGCCGAGCGTGAACAGGGCATCACGATCGACGTCGCGTACCGATTCTTCTCCACTCCGACCAGAAGTTACGTACTCGCCGACACCCCGGGGCACGAACGCTACACGCGCAACATGTTCACCGGAGCATCCAATGCTCACGTAGCGGTCCTGCTGGTCGACGCGAGGACCGGCGTGCTGCGTCAGACCCGTCGGCACGCCAGAATCGCCGCACTGCTCGGTGTTCCGAACCTTGTAGCCGTGGTGAACAAGATCGATCTGGTGGACTTCGACGAAGCGAGATTCGCTCAGGTGCAGGAAGAATTACGGGCCTTGGCACGGCAAGTCGGACGCGAGGACGTACTCGCCATACCGGTCTCCGCGAAAGCCGGCGACAATGTCGTGACGCGGTCCGAGAACACCGCGTGGTACGAGGGGCCGACGCTCCTCGAGTACCTCGAAGGCGTCGAACTCCATGCGCCCGCGACGCACATCGAGGAGCTTCGGCTTCCCGTGCAATGGGTTTCGCGCCCCGATCCGCAGAATCGTCGCCGGTACACCGGCCGGATTTCGGCAGGCACACTGAGCGTCGGAGACGAGGTAGTGGTCCTGCCGTCCGGATCGAAGAGCACCGTGATCAGTCTGGACACTCTCGACGACAACCGCAGTACTGCCGTTGCACCACTGTCGGTTTCGGTGGAACTGGCCGACGACATCGACGTCGGACGTGGCGACGTTCTGGTCAGCGGCGGTGCGCAGGCTCATTTGCCGGTTCTGGCCCGAGAACTCGAAGCCACGATCTGCTGGTTGTCCAACACACCGTTGCGCGCGGGCGATCGGATAGCGCTCAAACACACGTCCCGGACCGTGCGAGCGACCGTCCAAGAACTGCACACCCGTCTCGATCCTGAAACGCTCGACGAGCAGGACAGCCCAGTCGAACTGGGGCTCAACGACATCGGAACGGTCACGCTCCGAACCAGTTCCGTGGTGGTCGCCGACACCTACGACCACAATCGGGACTCCGGCGCCTTCATCCTGATCGACGAGCAGAGCAACGACACCGTCGGCGCCGGCACCATTCTCGAGCCACGCGTCGTCGTTCCCGGTGAGCAGACACGCAACGACATCAAGTGGCATCCGTCTTCACTCGAACGTCAGCGGCGGTGGGCGTCTACCACCCAGAAGGGCGCGACGATCTGGCTGACCGGCCTTCCTGCCTCCGGAAAATCCACCGTCGCTGTGGCTGTCGAACGTGCGCTGGTCGACGCGGGACGCACCGCGTATCTCCTGGACGGTGACAACGTCCGCCACGGTATCTCCGACGATCTCGGGTTCTCGCCGGGAGACCGGGCCGAGAACATCCGGCGCGTCGGGCATCTCACTCGACTGTTCGCCGACGCCGGCGTCGTTGCCATCGCGTCGATGGTCTCACCGCTGCGTTCGGATCGAGCAATTGCGCGTGCTCTCAACGAAGCTGCCGGGCTCACCTTCCTCGAAGTTGCCGTCACCACTCCCGTCGAAGAATGCGAACGTCGAGATCCCAAGGGCCTGTACGCACGTGCGCGGGCGGGTGAACTGAAGGGGCTCACCGGAATCGACGCGCCTTACGAGACGCCGGAGGATCCGGACCTGGCATTCGACACAACCGGCGCTGACATCAACGAGCTGGTCGAGCGGGTCATCGCATTGTTGGAGGAGCGCGAGACCGCACGAACCTAAGGGTTTTCGGTGTCCGACTCGAGGTAACCGCGGTCCGCACTGTAGGCGGACCGCACGTTGGGTCGGACACCGATCTTCTCGAGGTACGCCGCCATGCGGTGCACCGCCATCGCGCTTCCCAATGCCTCGTCCGGGAGACGATCATCCGTTTCGGCGCGCCACGTGTGAAGCTGCGAGGACAATTCCGCCTGTATTGCCGAGACTTCCGGTCGATCGATCAGATTGATCTTCTCGTCCGGGTCGGCACGAAGGTCGTACAGCTCCCGGGGTGCGCGTACCGCAAGATGCTCGGTGCCGAGCGCCTTTCCGGAAAGACTGTCCTCGATGTCGAGCGGTAGATCCAGAGCGGGGCGGACGGCGTAGTTCTCGATGTAGCTGTAGTCCTTGGTGCGCACCGCACGAATGGGATCGAAGCTGTCGTGAAAGGTCTTCTCCGTGAACAAGGAGGTACGAACGGGCTCGGACGGTTCGGTTCCGCGGTCGACGAGGGCATCGGCGTGCGAGCGCCCTTCCACCTCGGTGGGGACGTCGATTCCGAGCAGATCGAGAATGGTCGGAACAAGGTCCACACCGCTGAACAGTGTCTCGTATTCCTTTCCGCCACTGCGATACCGCGCGGGAGGCCGAGCGATCAAGGCAATACCGGTACCCGGGGCGTAGAGCGTCGACTTGGCACGCGGGAACGCCGCGCCGTGATCAGTGAGGAAGAAGACCCAGGTGTTCTCGTCGAGCCCCTCTTCCTCGAGGGTCGCGAGCAGTTCCCCCACCGCGGCGTCGGCCACCTCTACGCTGCCGTGGAATTCGGCCAGATCCTCGCGCACCTGTGGCACGTCCGGAAGGTATCCGGGGACCTCCAGGGCTGCGGTGTCCGCCGGGGTATAGCGATCGGCGGGGTACGGGCGATGCGTTTCGAAGAATCCCGTGGTGAGCAGGAACGGCTCGGGCGGGAAGCGTCGTAGCCAGTTCTGGGCACGCGGAACCACGTAGTCGCAGAACGAGTTGGTGACGTCGTACTCGTGATAGCCCAGTCGCTTCGGATACGCAGTCTCGTGCTGCATGCCGAACAGCGAGGTGTACCAACCGTTGTCGGAGAGGATCTGCGGGAGCGTCTGCACCTCCGCGTGGTACTCCCAGCCGTGGTGCGCCAACCCGATCAGACCGTTGTTGTGCGGATACCTGCCCGAGAAGAGCGATCCGCGCGAAGGCGAGCACAGCGGCGCCGTCGCGTGTGCGTCGGTGAACCGGATGCCTTCTGCCGCCAGTCGGTCGAGATGGGGGCTGTTGACCCCGGCGACACCGTAACTCGCGAGGTGTCGCCCCAGGTCGTGCCAATGAATGATCAGGACGTTATCTCGCGCAGCCGACACGTGGGCAAGGCTAGTTGCCCCGCCCACGTGCGGCAACAGCTCGAATCAGCAGGATCTCAACTGTTTCTGCCGAGTTGTCTGATCCATCCGCGGGTATCGGCCGGGTCGATGACGTCGTCCAGTTCGAACGTGGTCGCCGCCATCAGCGCCTTGCCCTGTGCGTAGGCCAGTTCCACGAACTGACCGAACAGCGTTTCCCGAGCCACCGGATCTTCGACGGACTCGAGTTCCTTGCGGAAACCGAGACGTACAGCACCTTCCAGACCCATCGGCCCGATCTCGCCCGTCGGCCACGCCACCGTGAACTCGGGGGCGTGGAAGGAACCACCGGCCATTGCCATGGCGCCCAACCCGTAACCCTTGCGCAGGATGATCGTTCCGAACGGCACGGTGAGGCGAGCACCGGCAACGAAGAATCTGCCGAACCTTCGGACCGTCGCCTCCTCTTCCGAGTCCGGGCCCACCATGAATCCCGGTGTGTCGCACAGGGTCACCAGAGGGATGCGGTGCGCTTCGAGCAGTTCCAGGAAATCCGAAGCCTTGTCCGAGGCTTCCGCGTCGATCGCGCCGCCGAGATGATCGCTGCTGTTCGCCAGCACACCGTACGGCACTCCTTCGACACGAACGAGTGCGGTGACTACACCGCGTCCGTAGTCTCGACGCAGTTCCAGGACGCTGTCGACGTCCGCGATTGCGTCGATCGCTCCACGAACGTCGTACGAGCGCAGGCGATTCTCCGGCACCACATGCCGCGGGAGCCGCGGATCCGGAGCCGTCCACTCTCCGCTCGCACCCTGGAAGTAGCCGAGGTACTGCTTGGCCAGCGCCACCGCATGAGCGTCGTCGTCAGCGACCAGGTGTACGACGCCGTTACGGCGCTGCACGTCGATGGGGCCGATGTCCTCGGGGCGGAAGTTTCCGAGCCCGCCGCCCTCGACCATGGCAGGGCCTCCCATGCCGATGTTGGCGTCAGGCGTCGCGATCAGTACGTCGCAGGCACCGGCCAGGGCCGCGTTGCCCGCGAAACAGCGCCCGGACACGACGGCGACCATGGGCACCCGCCCGCTCAGCGCCGCCATGGCGCGGAAGGTTCCCAGCTCGAGGCCCGCCCCGGCGCCGGCGTCGGTGTCACCGGGGCGACCGCCGCCACCTTCCGCGAACAGCACCACCGGAACTCGCTTGCGATCGGCGATCTCGAGCAGGCGGTCGGTCTTGGCGTGATTGCGCATGCCCTGGGTACCGGCGAGCACCGAGTAGTCGTACGAGATCACGACGCTCTCGCCGCCGCTGATGGTCGCCACTCCGCCGATCAACCCGTCAGCAGGAGTGTTGGCGATCAGGTCTTCCTCGCTGCGTCGACTGCGCTGCGCCGCCAGCGCGAGAGCGCCGTACTCGACCAGGCTGTCGTCGTCGACCAGGTCGTAGACGTTCTCGCGAGCAGTCCGGCGTCCCAGCTTGTGACGCTTCGCCACGGCTGCGGGCCGGGCCGGGTCCAGGGTCACCTCGTGGCGAGCGATGATCTCCGCGAGATCGGGACGCACGTCGTCGAGGTCCACCTCGTCGACCTCGGCGAGCTTCGATCCCGCGCTTGCACTACGGACGACGAGCAACGGTTCGCCCGCACCCACCGACCTCCCCGGTGACGACAGGACCCGGACCACTTCGAGATCACCGGGCGCCGAGAGAACATGCTGCATCTTCATCGCCTCGAGGACGGCAACCTGGCCACCCGCATGGACGCCGTCACCGACTGCCGCGAGTTCGACGACGATGCCCGCCATCTGTGCACGGACCACATCCTCGTCCGGTGCCACGTCCACAGACGAGGAGGGCGTTTGTGGGCCAACGTCGGGGACGAGGTCCGCCAATCGAGAACCCAACCAGTCGACGTCGACCAGGCCGTCGCGGAAGTCCTTGTCCGACAGTATTGCCTGCAGGAACTCGATGTTGGTCGCTACGCCGTCGATGGCGAACTCACTCAAAGCGGCAATCGACTTGCGCACCGCGGCAGGGAAATCCGATCGACGCGTGTGGGTGATCACCTTTGCCAAGAGCGAATCGTAACGCGCACTCGGCGAGAGCCCGACCGTACCGAAGGTATCCACGCGCACACCGGGCCCGCCCGGAGGAGTGAAGTTGTCGAGCGTGCCCGAGGAGGGCAACGCATTGCCGTCCGGCGTCATGGTTTCCATGTTGACGCGGGTCTGGATCGCGATTCCCGAAGCGTTTGCCACGGATCCGACTGTCTCCGAGCCCTTCTCGACAGCGATGATCCCTGTTGGCAGGTCCAGGTTCTCGAACGGAACTCCGTCCGAGATCGCGAGCTGCACGGCGACGAGGTCGACTCCGGTGACCTCCTCGGTCACCGTGTGCTCCACCTGAATTCGGGGATTGACCTCGAGGAAGACGAAGCCGCGTTCCTCGACGAGGAACTCGACCGTCGCGATGCCGCGGTAGCCGACCTCGGCGCACAGCCTCGCCGCCGCAGCGTGAAGACGCCCGCGCAGGG
Source organism: uncultured Rhodococcus sp. (assembly GCF_963525155.1). Classification (NCBI taxonomy): domain Bacteria; kingdom Bacillati; phylum Actinomycetota; class Actinomycetes; order Mycobacteriales; family Nocardiaceae; genus Rhodococcus; species uncultured Rhodococcus sp. Next base: position 26,670 of record NZ_CAURKP010000003.1, on the reverse strand, counting down.
CCCCCGACAGCCCCTGCGCGGGCGCAACCTCGATCAACTTCTGATGGCGACGTTGGACGCTGCAATCGCGGTCACCCAGAGCGAGCGCGTGGGTTCCACCTTGCCCCGGTGCCGCCACGATCTGCACTTCGATGTGCCGAGCGTGCTCACTGAGTACCTCGGCGAACAGTGCCGAACTGCCGAATCCCGACTGGGCTTCGGCCGCACACACACGGTACGCGTCGTCGAGTGCTTTCGGGTCACGCACCGCGCGCATGCCGCGGCCACCGCCGCCGCTGAGCGCCTTGATCATGATCCCGCGGGAATTGCGCTCGAAGAATTCACGCACCTCGTCGAGGTCGGCGTTCGCCGATGTCGACGGCAGGACCGGTACGCCGGAGTCGACCGCCGCAGTGCGGGCGCTGGCCTTGTCGCCGAAAGTCCGGAGAACCTGGGCGTCCGGGCCGACGAAGACGATGCCCGCCTCGGTACACGCCTGCGCGAATTCGGCTTTCTCACTGAGGAACCCGTAGCCCGGGTGCACGTGGGTGGCGCCCGTTTCGGCCGCGATCTTCAGCAGTGCGCTCTGATCCAGGTACGCGGATGCGCCCGACGCTCCGAGCGGCACCGACTCCGTGGCCGCCGCGACGTGCGGACTGGACGCGTCGTCCTCGGCGTACACCGACACCGTCTCGATCCCGAGTTCACGGGCAGTTCGAATGATCCGCAGCGCAATTTCGCCGCGGTTCGCAATCAGCAGTCTCACTTGTCCCCCTGAGTGCGCTCGAACAGATCGCCCTTGCGCACCTTTCCTGTCGCTGTCATCGGAAGCGCCTCGAGCACTTCCACTTCGGGCACCTTGTACGTGGCCATGTTCTCCTTCGCCCACGAGACGATCTCGTCGGCCGCAGTGTCGGAACCCTCGACCAGTTGGACAAACGCAAAAGCCACCTGCCCCTTGTCCGGGTCCGGTTTCGGCACCACCGCAGCCTTTTCGATCGCCGGGTGCAGCATGAGCAGCGCTTCCACCTCGGAGGGAAAGACACTCATGCCGTTGGTCTTGATCATTTCCTTGTTCCGCGCCAAATAGTGCAAACCGCCACGCTCACTGAACTTTCCGACGTCACCGGTCTGCAGCCAGCCGTCACGGATGGCGTCGGCGGTGGCCGCCTCGTTGCGGTAGTACGCGGAAAGGATGGATGGGCTGCGCACGATGATCTGCCCGTGCTCGCCGACGGGCACCGGCCTGCCGTCGTGATCGACGATCAGAACGTCGGTGCCGGGCACCGGAATTCCGCAGAACACCGGCTCGCTTTTCAGGTCGTAGTCGCCGTCCTGGAAGCCGAGGGTGATCGTGTCCGCGGTGTGGGTTTCGGTCATGCCGTAGCTCGCTTCGCGCAGAACGCCGCCTGTAGCCTCGCGCCACCGCTGGCGCGTGGCCGGATCGAGTTTGAGAACGAACGAAACTGCCATGACGTTCTGGAGTGTCGAGAGATTTCGCTCCGCGAATCCTGGCGTGTCCATCAGTTCGACGTAATTGTCGACAGTTCCGACCAGCGAGGTCACGCCGTAAGCCTCGACAGCGTCGAGCGTGGTCTCCGCATCCCAACGATTCAGCAGGACCACGGTTCCGCCGTTGACGAGCGGAACCAGGATGCCGAAGTCCTCACCTGCGATCCAGAAGATCGGCAGAAACACCAGGGACACCGGCGGATTGGCACCCACCTGGTCACCGCCCGCAAGCGTCGCGGTGGCCGCGGTGTAAACCATGTGGCGCTGAGTGTGCTCACAGCCCTTGGGCATTCCCGTCGTTCCGCCCGTGTAGTTCAGGGCGGCGAGGGAATCGAGTTCGGTGGCGACAGGAGTCGCCCGCTCACTGGTGATGATCGACTGCCAGTCGCTCAGGCGCGGATCGTCGACCTCGAAGGGCAGTTCGACGGTCGGGATCGCCGTCAGCATGTCCGACACTGCAGTCTTCGCGACGTGTTCGAGTGGAGTCTGTGAGCGAACCTTCTTCACCAACTTCGAGAAGGTGTTCTGCGTCAGTAGGACCTTGACGCCGGCATCGTTGAGTTCGTGAATCAATTCATGTTCACGGAAGAGTGGATTGATCGGCACGTGAACCGCACCGACCTTGAGAATGCCGAGCATCGCGATATGGAACTGAGGGCAATTGACCAGGTGAACGCCGACGCGATCGCCGCGTTCGACTCCGAGTGACAGCAGCCATCCGGCAAAACGATCCGAAAGCTCGTCGTATTCGGAATACGTGATGACCCGGCCGTAGAAGACGATGGCAGGAGTATCCGGCCGCTCGATCGCCCAATGCCGCAAGTAATCGACAAGTCCCCCACCTTCGAGCGGATACTCGACGGCGCGGGGAATGCCGGCGGGCCAATGCGCTTGTTGCAGCGCAGAGATCTCCGCCAGAGCCGCTTCGAGCACGTCTTGTTCTGCCACCGATCACTCCATTCGTAAAAGAAATCTATTTCGACTCTTCGAACCCGATCAACCGCTCGGACATCGTCGTCATATCTGCAATGAACTGGTTCTGCTCTTCGACACTCGCCTTACTCAGTCGTGCTCCACCGGCCATCTGTGCGTCCGAGATCATCTGAACGAGCACCGGGGGCGAAACACAGGGATCTACGTCGTGAACCTGTCGAATCCGTTCGACAAAGCGGACGTAGCGGCTCACGAGCTTTTCGCGAACCGCCGACCAACTGCGCTCGACCTCGGAATCCACCCGCGCCCGATGCTCGATCACCGCGAGCAGGTCACCGTAGGTGTACACGGCCGTGATGAACGCCGACGTGGTCGTTCGGAGAACTTCGCGTAGATCCTCGGCCGCCGGGCCCTCCATGTGCTGAGCGTCGAGGAAGCGTCGGCACATCATTTCGGCGACGGCGCGGAAGACCTCGTCCTTCGACGAGAAGTACGCGTAAAAGGTCGCCCGGGACACATCAGCCCTGGTCGTGATCGTCTCGACCGTCACGGCGTCGTATCCGAGTTCGCCGAAGCAGAGGGCAGCGGTGTCGAGCAGTCCGGCACGGCGTGGACCGTCGCCGAGTTTGCGGGCTGTCCGCGCTCGCTCCTGCGTTTCACTGGTGGTCACCGTCACAGTGTGTGTTGACGTTGACGTCAATGTCAAGAATCGCGAGCCCGGCGCCCCACTTCGGCTTTTTGTTCGGGTCACCCTTTCACACCCCGCATATCGGGTGTAAGACTCTGCCTCTAATGTTTTTCGCCTTTCCCAGAAGGAGTCAATTCCGTGCCGGAAGAATCCGCCTCGCCCTCCTATTCCACAATCAAGGAAACAGTTGCCGCTTTGATGCCGGCACTGGAGTCGGAACTCGTCGAACTTGTTCGTATTCCGTCGATAGCAACAGAAGGTTTCCCCAGCGAGCCCCTGTTCGAGGCTCACGACCTGATCGTTTCTCTATTGGAGAAGTCCGGAGTCACGAAGATAGAGAAACTCGAAATAACAGGTAAAACTGCGCCGGTCATCATTGCAACAGTTCCCGGTCCAGAGGGAGCCCCGACCGTATTGATGTATTCGCATTACGACGTCGTTCCCGCCGACGACGTCGAACTCTGGGATTCACCGCCTTTCGAACCGAGCAAGCGTGACGGCGCGATTTACGGCCGCGGTACGGCAGATTCGAAGGCAAACGTCATCGGCATGATCGGCGCGCTTCGCGTCTTCGACGGAAAGCCGCCGGTGACGGTCAAGCTCGTCATCGAAGGCCAGGAAGAATTCGGCAGCCCCTTCGACAACTATCCGCCGGAAGCCCCCGAATTGTTTGCGGCCGACGCAATGGTCATCGCCGACGTCGGGAGCGTTCGACCCGGATCACCGACCCTGACCGTCGCACTGCGCGGATCCGCCCAGGTGATCGTCGAACTCACCACTCTCGGCGCCGACAAGCACAACGGCCTCTACGGCGGCGCCGCACCGGACGCCCGCCTCGCGCTCATCCGCGCACTGGCGTCGCTGCACGACGACAACGGTGACGTGGCGATCGACGGCCTCCTGCGCGAACCGTGGACCGGCAGTTCATACACCGAGGACGAGTTCCGCACCCTCGCCGAGATCCAAGACGGGCTTCCGCTGCTCGGAACCGGCGGCATCGGCGAACGCATCTGGTCGGGCCCGGCCATCACCGTGACGGGAATCGACGCTCCCCCTGTGGACGGTGCGGTCAACGCCGTCGCAAGCACTGCCCGCGCCGTGATCAATCTGCGCGTACACCCGCGCCAACCTGCCACCGAGGCGCAGGCTGCTCTGGTCCGGCACCTGGAAGCCCTGCGCCCCTTCGGTTTGCAACTGACTGTCACCGCGGGAGAAACCGGCGACGGGTTTGCGGCAGCCGAAGGTGGACCGGCCTTCGACGCGGCATTGTCTGCACTATCGCAGTCGTGGGGTGAGCCGGCCGGGCTGATGGCAGGCGGCGGCTCGATCCCCCTCGTGATGGCCTTGGATACAGCAGTGCCCACCGCCGAGAAGCTGTTGTTCGGCGCCACCGACGGTTACGCGAACATCCACGGCCCCAACGAACGAGTCCTGCTCGACGAGCTCGAGAAGGCCGTCGTCGCCAAAGCACTGTTCTTCCAGGAGTACGCGCACACCTTCGAGGTGAAGAAATGAGCACCGAAACCGACACGGGGTCCGCACCTACTCCGGCCAAGAAGAAGTTCGAGTTCCCCGGCGCGGTCACGATGCTCGCGATCGTCACCGTCCTGGTATGGATTGCGGCACTGTTCATTCCGGCCGGACGCTTCGGCGTCGACGTGGACGGCTCACCCGTTCCCGGCAGCTTCGAAACCGTCACGTCTCCGCTGTCGTTCTGGGAACGAATCCAGCAACTGATCCTCTCCCCCGTGAACGGCCTCTACGGCGTCCAGGATTCGATCACCGGGTTCGTCGACACCGACAACATCGGACGGCTCTTCGGTTCGGTCGGCGTAGTCCTCTTCATCATGGCGCTCGGTGCGTTCATCTCGGTCAGCTTTGCCACCCGCAGTCTCGAAACCGCTGTCTCCCAACTCGCTACCAAGCTCAGCGACAAGGGCTGGTTGCTCATCACCGTCATCATGGTGCTGTTCTCACTGCTCGGTTCGACAATGGGCTTCTCGGTCGAGACGTTCGGCTTCTACGCCCTGCTCATACCGCTGATGACGGCACTGGGCTACGACCGCATGGTCGCGGCCACCATGATCATCCTCGGCGCTCTGGTCGGAAACATGGCGTCGACCGTCAATCCGTTCTCGATCGGCGTCGCCTCCGGTGAGGCAGGCGTCTCCATCGGTGACGGCATCGTGCTGCGCGTGATCCTGTGGATCGTATTGACCGCTGTGGCAGTGGTATTCGTTCTCCGCTACGCCGCAAAGGTGAAGAAGGATCCGTCCAAGTCGCTTGTCGGCTTCGACATCGCGGACGACGAAGACGAAGAGTCGGCCGAGCCGGCCGAGCCGGTGGACATCGACGGCAAGCTCACCGGAACTCAGAAGCTGGTACTGCTCATCACCGGACTCACCTTCGGACTGATGATCTTCTCCGTCATCCCGTGGTCGAGCATCTTCGGCGCCACCACCGGTCCGGCCGAGTACGACGCGTACCACGTCACGGCAACCGAGCCCTACTGGTTCGAGTTGAACTGGTGGTTCCCGCAATTGGCGATGCTGTTCATCCTCGCCGCCGTTCTCGTCGGCATAGTCGCGAAGATGGGTGAGAAGAAGATCGTCTCCCTGATCACGCGTGGAGCCGGCGACATGGTCGGACCGGCGATCGTCATCCTGCTCGCTCGCGGCGTCTCGGTGATCATGACCAACACCGAAACCCTCGACACCATCCTCAACGCGATGGAGCAATTGGTCAGCGGCGCTTCGGCGGGGGTCTTCGCGATCCTGGTGATGCTCGTCAACATCCCGCTGGCGTTCCTGATCCCGTCCAGTTCCGGTCACGCCACCCTGGCGATGCCGCTGCTCGCGCCGCTGGGCGACTTTGCCGGAGTCAGCCGCGCACTCGTCATCACCGCCTTCCAGATGGGCCACGGCCTGATGCTGATGGTTGCCCCGACCAACGTCGTCGTTGTCGGCGGGTTGGCCATGGCGAAGGTCGGCTACGACAAGTTCCTGCGCTTCGTCTGGCCACTGCTACTGATCAACTTCGTGATCGTTGTCGTGGTGATCGGCGCAGCAGCGGTATTCGAGTAGTTCAAGCGTGGTGGGCCTCGCGTGCCGCCGTCTCCAGACGGTCGGTGTACTCGGCCCACCACGCCTCATCACCGGGAGCCAGATTGTTGTCGCCCGCCTTCATCCCAGCGGCGCCGTCGATCAGCTCCCGCACGATGTCCGCGTGGCCGGCGTGCCGATGGATCTCGGTGACAACGTGAACGAGTATCCGGTGCAGTGTGACGTCGCGACGATCCTCCGGCCAGTGCTTCACGAAGCCGGGGGCGTCCAGATCGTGCTCCTCGATCGTGGCGTCGGCGAAAGCCCAGGTGCGGCGATAGGTTTCGACGATGTCGGCAGTGGACTCGTCGGCGCGGGCCCACATGTCGACGTTGAGTTCCTCCGAACGCAACCACGCGGGGAGATCGGGAACCCGACGGCCGAACGTCGGACCGAAATACCCGAGCTCGACGCCGATCATGTGTTTGACCAGACCCAACAAGTTGGTCCCTGTCCGGGTCATCGGGCGCCGAATGTCATACTCCGACAGCCCGTCGAGCTTCCAGACGAGCGCATCACGTGCTGCCTGCAGGTACCGCTGGAGATCTTCCTTTTCCGAGTTGGTGGTCATGAAACCAACCTAAACCGAGTGGAGCAGACATTGACAGCGGTCGAGGATCTGACCGAGGTTGCCTCCCGGGCCGTCGCCGCCGAGCGTGACGCCCGGTCGGTGCGCTGGCACAACCCGGCAGCCGTCCGCAAGGCTGCCGCGTCCGTCCGTGATTCGCTCGACGACGAACGATCAGCGCTGAGCCGACCGTCGTACAGCGGGTTGTCGCCGTCACCGCACATGGCTCGCCAACTCGAACTGATCACGACATTGCAGCCGCCACTGCCCGCCGACGCCGGCATCGGCACCGCCGCGCAGGCCGAGGCCGACGCCGTCGCCGCGGTGACCACCGCACGGATAGCCTTGCGCGCCGCCCACCTTGCGGTTCTCGAAGCACGCGTCGCCGCGCTCGATGCCGGTGACACCGATACCGTCGCCGCCGCGATCCGCGGTTACGTCCCGCTGAACTCTGGCAACCCCGTCGTCCGCCACGTGCAGGATCTCGGCTCCCGGATCCGTGAGGAAGCACGGCACGTCGTGAGTGGTAAGCCTCGGTCGATCGCGTTTCGGCTGGGGCTGAGCCTCGGAATGGGCTTGGCGTACCTGGCATTCATTCGCCTCTTCCAGTGGGACGCCAAGGAAGATCGACTGCCTTACCTTGCGCTGTACGCACTCTCGGGTGTGGTCGGAAGCGTCGTGTGCACCAATGCGCTCAGCTTCGACGCCGGCCGCGTCCGTGCTGCGTTGTCCGGTGGAACCAGGCTCTGGCACGTACTGGTCGCGAAGAACGCGGTGATGCTGCTTCTCGTCGGCAGCGCCGGGTTCCTGCTCAGCGCCGTCCTCGCGTGGCGCTCCGGAAGCAGTGCCGACCTGGTGAAGGCGTGCGGCCAGGTGCTGACCATGATCCTGCTCTGGTTGGGGGTCGCGAACGTGATGTCGGTGAGCTTGCCGCTGCGGGCAGAACCGATGACGGCGCGGCGCCACGACGGCACGTGGAAGCAGTTCCTGCTGTCCTTCGTCATCTCGTACGGTGTCGGACTGATCGTCAATCTGATGCTCTACTGGCGCGTCTGGGCAAAGACGACGCTGCTCGAGCAGATGGGCGGTCCGTGGATTCCGGTCCTGCTGCTCCTCGCGAGCGCGGCCGCGACGTGGCTGTTGCTGACCGTGCTGGCCGTACTCCTGGCCGAGCAACCGCGCTTCCGGCGCGCCTTGCACCGGGAGATGGTGGTCTATCGCGAAGAAACCAACCACTTGCAGGCGACCATTCAGCACAATTCCGGCTAATGTAGCCGTGCGTGGCTGATCCGGGCACGTCGCGAGTACACGCAGTGTCGAGGAAGGCGTGACCCATCATGTCCGTAAAGCCTGGCGCGGCCGCCACAACGGCCGCCGTGAGCACCGCCTCCTGGCTACCACTCATCGTGGTGGTCCTCACCCAGATTCAGGCGTCGTTCGCCGTCAACGCCCTGACCGTCTCGATGGCCGGCATCACCACCGATCTCGACACGCCCGCAACAAGTGTCGGCACCGCGATCACCGCGGGCACCTTCGCCATGGCTGCCTTCATTCTGTTGGGGGCCAAGATCGGCGCCCGTTACGGAACGCGTCTGGTCTTCCAGATTGCCGTCGCGATTCACGGCCTCGCAATGGCCGCGGTCGCCCTGAGTCAGAGCCCGGCAATGCTGTTCGTGGCGCAAGCTGCATCCGGCGCCGTGATCGCCCTCATCGCTCCCGCATTGACGGTCTTCATCGCCACGAACTTCAGTGGCGATCAGCAGGCAAAGGCCATCGGTTACCTGGCAGCAGCAATCCCGGCGGCCGGTGTGCTGGCGCTGCTCATCGCCGGTTCCTTCGCGACGACGATCGGGTGGCGATACTCGTTCGCCCTCGTCGTGGCTCTCGCGGTGGTCAACCTGATCCTGAGCTTCCGGGTCAAACCTGTTCCCCCGCAGAAGGACATCACCATCGACTGGGCCGGCGCCGCCATTGCTGCCGTTGCCGTCATCCTGCTCAGCTTCGGTTTCAGCGGCCTGAACTCGTGGGGCGTCATCCTGGCCACCGACGCTGCGCCGTTCTCGGTCATCGGTGTTTCACCCGCGGCCATCCTGATCGTCCTCGGCACCATCTGCGCGCAGGGATTCTTCCAGTGGACGCGAAGCCGCAAGGCGCAGAACAAGCCTCAGCTCTTCAACCTCGACGTCCTCAAGACCGGCGCCGAGCGCGCCACCACGATTTGCATGGCGACGATGATGTTCGTGGGAACCGCGGCCAACTTCCTCATTCCGCTGTACATGCAGATCATCCAGGGCCGCAGCAGCTTGCAGACGTCGTTCTCGATCATCCCGTACACACTTTCGATCTTCATCGCGAGTACCGTCGTCGCGCGTCTGTACAAGACGTACTCCCCGCGTCTGATCGCACGAGCCGGGTTCGTCGTCGTTGCCGCTGGACTCATCTTGTTGGCCTTCACCATTCGTGGCGACTGGCATCAGATCTTTGTCGTCATCGGACTGATCACCCTCGGCCTCGGGCAGGGCGCCATCGTTGCGCTGGTGTTCAACACCCTCCTCACCGCAGCCCCCAAGGAACTGGCCGGCGACGTCGGTGCCTGGCGGGGACTGGTACACAACATGTCCGGCAGCGTCGGCATCGCGGTGGCCAGCGTCTTCGCCGTCGGAATCCTCGGTTCCCTCGTCAGCTCGCAGCTGATCGACAACCCCACCATCCCGGCATCACTCAAGGTCGAGTCCGGGATCAATCTCGACCAGGTCAACTTCGTCCCCAACGATCAACTCGTCGTGACGCTCGAAAACACCTCGGCGACACAAGCACAGATCGACGAAGCCATCCGGATCAACACCGAAGCGCGCTTGCGCGCCCTGCGAACCTCGCTACTCGTCCTCGCCGGACTCTCCCTGCTCGCCATCATTCCGGCCGGCCGCATGCCCGACGAAGTACCTGCTCTGGAAGAACCGCAACCCACGAAGGGCAAGAAGTAACCGATGTCCAACCAAGACCAATTCGGTCCGATCGAATACGTTGCCGTCGAGTTTCCCGGCGGTGCACCGACCTCCGCAGGATTCGAGCAGCTGCTCATTCTCGTCGACTCCGGCGTGATCCGCATCCTCGACCTCGAGTTCGTCACCAAAGCCGCCGATGGATCAGTGGCCGTCGTACCGGCATCGACCTTCGAACTCGCAGATTTCGATCTGGCGCAGTTCGACGGCGCAGCCTCCGGACTGCTCGACGCCGGCGACATCGCCGCCGTTGGTGACGAGTTGGCCACCGGTAGCGTTGCCGCCGTGCTCGTTTACGAGGAACTGGCCATACTGCCGGTGATCGACGCGTGGACACGCAGCGGCGCAAAGATTGTCACCGAAGGTCACCTGAGCTTGGACGAACTTGCCACCGCACTCGACAACACCGCACCAGGCAATACGGAGAAGGACGCATGAGTTTCTTGAGGCGAGCCGGCCGGGTAGCCGTCGCAAGCTCCATTCACGGCAATGTTCAGCGCCGTCAGCGGACCCGTTGGGCCGCCGAAGATCAGGCTCGCGCAGCGCAGGCCCAGCCGGTGCCTCCGATTCCCGATCTACCACCCCTGCCACCGCAGGCAGCTCCGGCAGCATCGATGGACTTGAAGCTCGAACAGCTCACCAAGCTGGGCGAACTCAAGAATGCGGGAGTATTGACCGAGGCCGAGTTCGAGACCCAGAAGGCGCGCATCCTCGCCTGACCTAGCTGCGCCTCCCGAGGGCAAAAGCCATGACGGGAAGCTGCGTCGTCGCGAGATTCAACAGAGATGCCACTCGCGCATCCGTGAATCCTGCGATGGCGCAGCCCGCAAGTCCCATCGCCTCGGTCACGAGGTACAGATTCTGAACCAGCACACCGGCATCCACGTGCATCGTGCGGTAGTGCCGCATCGCGTACTTCTCGAGCGGAGCTTCCAAGTCGGCGACCACAAACAGAAGAACCGGGAACACGTCGACGAACTCGGGTTGGAGAAGGCTCGCTCGAAGGTGCTCTCGCACGTCGCCTGGCCGGACAGCTTCGGCACGGCCTCGGGCATATCGGTATACCCCGGCTCCGAGCTCGTCTCCGGGTCGGCTGAGAACAAACGACAGCGTCAGTTCGCGCATCCCGCCCGCCGTCGGGCTGCTGACAACACTGTGGTGCAACACGTTTGACAGCTCGCCTGCTCGGAGTGCCGTCTGTGCGGGGTCGTAGCGGCTCCGTCGTGCCTGCAAGACGTCCGCGAACCCGCAGGCCGGCAGTGGCGTCGCGGCCGGCAGTTCCACGGATTCACACGTCACCGGCGGCAGTCCGTGCTCGTCGAACGGTAGCTCCGACGGACTCACCGTCCGGTCCAACACTGCATGCAGCGATACGACGGCCTCGATTCGCTCGAGTGCGGTCACGAACCCGGGTGCAGCAGGCGAGACACCTCGCCGGCCCCGTCGATCGAGACCAACTCACCGGCGAACCACGCCTCCGGAACGGCAAAGATCGCATTCGACGCCGCGGCGGGGGTTCCGGCAAATGCCGTCCGCGCAGCATCCAGGGTGGATTCCCGAGCCGACTCGGTGGAATAGACGACGAGGACAGCCTTCGGCGACTTCGCGAGCACCGATTCCGTGGCTACCTGGCCGAAGTACTTTCCGTCGGGAAGGTCGTTCTCGAAAAGATTGCTTCCCCCGGCGGCCTCGAGCACACTGCTGTAGAGGCCCCTGGCCAGAGCATAGGACTGTCCCTCCGAAACCTGAACCATCACAGTGGGAACCGGCTCCTGCCCGGCGACAGATGCCTCGGTTGCTGCGAGGGACTTCTTGCCGTCGGCCAGGAGGGTTGCTGCCGCGTCACTTGTTCCGGTCAAGGCGCCGAGACCGTCGAGGTCGGACCAGACGTCGTCGATCCTGCCTTCGGTGACGGCCTTGTGGCAGTAGCCGCTGTTCACGAAGATCGGGATGCCGAGGTCACGCAATTCGTCCATGGTCTGCAATCGGTCACCGTCGAACCAGTATTCCCCGTCGGAGACGATCAGATCCGGACGGGCGTCGAGCAATGCTTCTTTCGCGGGAACTCCGGTGCTCAGTACCGGCACGGCCGCGAACTGCTCAGCGAGTTCGGGGCTGGGAGGAGAGAGGTCGGTATTCGATTGTCCGACAATGCGGTCGGCGGCGCCGAGCTGAATGAGAAGTTCCGTCATCGACGGATACAGCGAGACAATCCGCTCCGCCGTCTTGGGCACCGTGACCTCGCGATCACAATTGGTGACGGTGATCTTCTCGGACGACGACGCCGCCGAATCCGCCGTGGAGTTTCCGCATGCGGTCAGTACTGCGGTGGCGGTAACGGCCGAGCACAACAGCGCGGCAGTACGTATCGAGGATTTCAAAACACTGCTTCTTTCGTGTGTAGGAGCGGAGGGGCGAACGAGAGCAGGGGGCGCCCGGTCAACGGATGAGTGCCGAGATGCACCTGAACCCCGAATACTTCGGACAGCAGATCCTCGGTCAGGACCTCGGCCGTTGGTCCTGTCGCGACAACTGCCCCGCTGGAGAGCAGACAGACGTAGTCGCAATACGCTGCGGCCAAGGCGAGTTCATGGATCGCGACAATCGTCGTGGTACCGAGTTCGGCGACCAATTCCATCAATTCGAGTTGAGCACGGATGTCGAGGTGGTTGGTGGGCTCGTCCAGGACCAGCACCGACGGTTGTTGAGCGATCGCCCGGGCCAACATCACACGCTGCTTTTCTCCGCCGGACAGTTCGGCGAAGAGACGTGATCCAAAGCCCTGCATGCCGGTTCGCACCAGTGCTGCGCTGACGATGTCTCGGTCGATCTCACCGAGTCGAGAGAACGCGCTGTGATGCGGCGTCCGACCCGTTGCAACCACCTCGCGGACGCTGAACGAGAAATCGGATGAATGCTCTTGCCCCACAACACCGATGATGCGTGCTGCCGATCGAGGCGAGAGATCGTCCCAAACATTCACCTCGTCCACCTTCACGATTCCGCTTCGCGGCTTCATCGAGCGATACAACGCGCGAAGGAAGGAGGACTTTCCACTGCCGTTCGGTCCGACGAGTCCGACCACGCTTCCCTCGGGCGCTTCGAGGTCTACACCCGAAACCACGAGGCGTCCGCCCCGAACGACGTGAATTCCGCTGGCCGACAATCTCATGACTGCGCACCGCCGTCCCGTCGAAGCAACCAGAGGAAGAACGGTGCACCCAATCCGGCGGTGATGATCCCGAGTGGTAATTCGTTGGGCGCATCCAACATCCGAGCCGCAAGATCGACGATCACCAGGAAGGTGGCACCAACCAACGCGGTCGCGGGGAGCAACTTGCCGTGATCGGAACCGACCAGAAGTCGTACGGCGTGCGGCACGAGCAGCCCCACGAAACCGATTCCCCCGGCGACGGATACGACAACCGCGGTCAGCAACGACGCGATCACCAGTAGTAGCAACCTGGTACGGCGCACGTCCACGCCGACCGATTGCGCGCTCTCGTCTCCCATGGCCAACGCGTTGAGTTGGCGCGATTGTGTCAACAGAACTGCCGCACAGACGGTGATCACCGCGGCGGGCACACCGAGATCCGACCAACTGGCCCCGCTCACCGAGCCCAGCAACCAGAAGAGCACTCCCGAAAGCTGACTCGGATCGGCGCGCAACTGCACAAAACTTGTTGCAGCCGAGAGCAGATAGCCGATGGCAACTCCGGCCAGGACCATGCGCAGCGGGACGAGCATTCCCTCTCGCCGACCCAGTACGAGAACCGCGATCAGGGAGACCATGGCCCCCAGGAAGGCTGCCACCGGGACGCCGATCGACAGGCCGGTGCCGATGCCGGTCGTCATGATCAGTACTGCACCGAAGGATGCTCCGGAACCCACGCCCAGAATGTACGGATCGGCAATCGGGTTGCGCACCAACGCTTGCAGCACGGCGCCGGCCAACGACAGCCCGGCGCCCGCCAATGCCGCAATCAGAATGCGCGGTACCCGCAATCCCCACACGATCCGATCGAGCAGCGGGTCGACCGGCGGACCGCCGACGTGTGCGTACAACACCGCGAACACGTCGGCAAAGGACACCGACGCGGCACCCGACCACACCGCGACGGTGGAGACCGCGACAAGCACAACCGCCGTGGCCAACAGAAACGGGACGTACCCGCGCTCGCCGACGGGATGTGGACGCGACGGCACTCGTGGTGCTGCCTCGCTGGTCAGCGTCATCGCACTCCTGAGTAGGTGGGGTTCGCAGTCATGAACAGGTGGATCTAACCATAACGACAGTCGTTTTCATTAATAGTCACATGCTCATTTGTGCGGGTAAGGGTCGGTCCGCAGCGCGCTCGCCCACGCGAAGAGCGCCCCGACCAGCGCAAAGATGCACGCAACGAGGTAGGCGGTGCCGATGTCCCAGCGTCCTGCGATTGCCCCGGCAATCAAGGCGCCGACCGGCGAACCACCCCAGGCGACCATCCTCGCCGTGGTGTTCACGCGCCCCTGCAGACGATCCGGAGTCAGGCGCTGACGTGCACCGATGCCATTGAGGATGGTGACGGTCGCACAGCCGGAGTAGACGACGAGCGCCGTGATCGCGGCGCCGGTGTTGCCGGTTGTCGCAACGACGAACAGCACCACCGGGGCGATGGTCAGCGCCCCGACAGTGATCGCCCCGACCGGCCACTGCGTCGGTAGGCGTGGAAGCACGAGCGCCCCGACCACTCCACCCACGGAGACGGCCGTCCACACGGCGCCGATCATCGGACTCGACGTCGAAATCCCAAGCCTCTCGGATGCGTACACCACCAGGAGCGCCGTAACCGCACCCTGCGTCAGGGAATTGACGAAGCCGACGCCGGTCAAGGCTCGCAGAAGCGGCGACCGCCAGAGGAAGCTGAGGCCCTCGCGTATGTCACGCGCAATTCCGGTTCCCGACTTCTTCGGCGCCGCAGGAGTCATCGAAAACGAGGCTCCGATCGAGGCCATGGCCAGCCCGGCCAGTACGTAAGCCAGTGCATCAGCACCCAATGCGTAGGCCGGGCCGATCGACGCCACGAGCACTCCGGCAATAGCCGGAAAGGCAACATCGACGAGCGTGCTGGAAGTCCACAGCGCACTGTTGGCGGCCGGTATCCTCTGCCGACCGACCAGAGCAGGCAGCGCTCCGAAAGCAGCGGCGTCGAACCACACGAAACACGTTCCGATGCAGATCGATACGCCGACGGCATGCCACGCCGTCAATACGCCTAGTGCCTGCGCTGCCGGAATACTCGCCAAAGCAAGTGCAGCAACGGCCTGCGCACACAGGATGACCGTCCGCCGGTTGACTCGGTCTGCCACGGCGCCGGCGAACAAGCCGAACACGAGGTACGGCAGAACCGTCCCCGCAGCCGCGAGCGAGGTGAGAAACGGAGACCGGCTGATGTCGAACACCAGGATCGGCATGGCCACTCCGGTGACCGCCGCACCGGCCACGGCAATCGTGCGAGCCGTGAAGAACAATCGAAACGATCTGTCCCGAAAGACATGTGGTTGCGCTTCGACGGATCCCGTCGTCGGGGTCTCGCTCATGTATGCACTCTCTTGTACCTGTTGCTCTCCGTCGCGATCTTTCGTACGGTGACATCGTAATGGAAATGGTTTCCATTACGGAAGGGATGACAATGAGCAACATTTCGTTCGACAGCGTCTCCAACTCGGCTCCGGCCAATGCACTCCAGGGCGTCGGCACCAACGCTCTCGTCGACAACCCGTTCACCTTCGAGCCGGTTGCCGAGGCAACGTCCGCACACGCTCTGCAGGGTGTGGGCACCAACGCCCTCGTCGACAACCCGTTCAGCTTCCAGAGCTGAAACCTCCCCTGATCCAGACTGTTTCGACAGTCTGATCTGCCGATGACCCCGCCCGCATCCGACTCGTCGGGTGCGGGCACCGACAAGGAGATCCGTGTACGCCCTCGCCGACGGACACCAGCTGTATCCGACCACGGACGGTGTTTGGCATTACCTGACACCGGACGAGAACGCGGTCACGATCGGCGCGCCGGCCGAAGACCTCGCGGAACTCGACAACTTTCTCAGGCGCTCTGGTTCGGTGCTCGGCCCGGGAGCTATCGAGATCGCCGACGCCCTCGTCTCTCGCGGCGTGCTGGCTGTTCCAGGTCAAGTGCCAGAGATTCCGCGCCCACAGCGTGTGCTGATGGACGGGATCGGGCCCGTTGCCGATGCTTGCATCGCCCTGCTCTCCAAGGCTCTTCCGCATCTCGAGGTCGTATCCACCACTGTGCCAATCGAAGACGACGTTGCGTCTTCGGACCTCGTACTGTCGGTTGCCGGTGCTCCTCCTCACGACGAGTGGTCGGAACTCGATACCTGGTGCCGCCGAAACCAAACACCGTGGCAACGCGTCCACGCGGAGCTGGGTGAGATCTGCATCGGACCCTTCTTCGACGGTATCGGCAGCGCAAGCTACCGGGACGTCTGCGGTCGACGGCTTGCCGCGTCGCGCGTCCCGGATCATCTGCAGGCACTGTGGAATCACCTCGCCGGCAGCGAACCTCGCCCGCTCGAACTTGAACCCACCGCAGCCGCAATGGCCAGTGCGCTTGCATGTTCGGACGTCGTGGCTGGTGTACATGGCGCACCGCCATCACACCTTCACCACCAGATCCGGATGAATCCGCGAACCCTCATGATGACTCGCCATCCCGTGCTACCTCTGCCGGGCGGCGTTCTCGAGCCTTCGCCGACACTCCGGTGATCTCACTCGGAGTGAAGATCCCGGCGGCAGACGGTTCTTCGCTGGCTACGGATGTGCTTCTCCCAGATTCTTCACCGCGCGGACTGATCGTGATCCGAACCCCGTACGGACGCGGGTGGCATCTGGCCGAGGGGCTCGAATGGCGATCACGAGGAATTGCCTTCATCTGTCAGGACGTACGTGGACGGCACGATTCCACCGGATCTTGGGAACCCTACGTCCACGAGCGCGAGGACGCCGCCGCCCTGGCCGAGTGGCTGCAGGATCAGCCGTGGACACCCGAGTGCGTCATCGCAAGCGGGGCTTCGTATGCGGCCGGAACCGCCTGGGCATTTGCTGCCGAGACCAACAGCGCCGATCGGTCATTTCGTGTAGACGGCGTCGTCTCCAAGGTGCCGACCATCGGAAGCGACCGCGTCAAACGTGATCCCTCGGGGATCCTTCTCCTCGCCGAGCATCTGGCGTGGTGGGGCGAGCACGGAGATTCGTCTTCCTCTCGTGAGGGTTTCATCCCTGCCCTGATGCGCTCGGATTCGTCTTTGCTGGAACATCTCCCGGTGCAGTCGATGATCGAGAAAGTCGGTCTGACCTCCGATTCACCGGGCTGGTTGACGCCGATCCTTCGCGCTCGCAAACGCGAAGACTTCGGTGGCGATGATCTGGTGTCCGCGGACGAACTCTCCGAACTCGACATCGCCGGGCTGCACATCGGCGGTTGGGACGATGCGATGATTCGGGAGACACTGCGGCACTTCACGTCCGTGGGGCGCGGGCCGCAGAGTTTGATCGTGGGCCCCTGGGCGCACGACCTCCGCCCTGGAATGGTCGGCGAGACAAGTTTCGGCCGCCTTCAGGTCGAGTGGATGGAATCGGTATTCGCTGCGCGGCCCCTGACCATCAATCGGGTATTCGACCGGGGTGTCGGCGAATGGTCGACCGAACCGTTTGTCACGGGTGCGAATCGCGTTCATCTCGAACCAGATCGGAAGGATGCGGCCTACAGCTTCCTGTATGACGCCTCACGGGACCGAAACAACTGTGTTGTCTTGACTTTCGATATCAAGCACGACTCCGTACTCTCCGGAACACCATCGGTGGAGCTGAAAGTGTATTCACCCGAGGGCGAAGCCGATTGGATCGCCGAACTGAGCGTCGTCGATCCCGCTGGAGTTACCAGATCGATCGCACGGGGCGCGGGTGTCAGCCTGCAGCCGACGATGGTGACCATCGATCTGGATCCCGTGTTGCACACTGTGCGCGCGGGTGATGTCTTGACGCTGCGGATCGCCGGCTCGGACTTCCCACGACTCGCACGCAATCTCGGAGACGGTGATCGCTATCGAGGAACACGCAGTACCGCACTGCACCAATCATTTTCCGGGTCGTTGACCCTGCCGATACTCGGAGGAACTGCCGGTGGATGACTTGCTGGTCGACGCCCGGAGCGGCGTGCTGACCTCACTGGAACCACACATTCGCTCGGACATGCCGACAGGCTGGGTCGGTTGGGCCGCGAGGGTGGCCGACACCAGAAACTTCGGCGGCAGCGGTTCACTGTTTCGCGCGGACCCTTACGGATTCGGGGCTTCGATACGCGACGATGCAGCAGCTCGCGGGGCGGCGACCGGTGAGGCCGTCGAAAGATATTGCGGCAACTTGGTCCCCGAGGATCTGGTCCGCAGCAGTGCATCAGCGCTGGAACTGGCCGGCTCACGGGTCGTCGATCCCGCTGAATTTGCGTTGTACAGCGAGGATCAGTACCGCCTTCCCGGATTCCCCTTTGTTCCCTTCACCTCTGATCTGAACATTCGCTGGGCATTGGGTCACACCATGGACGAAAAGGTGCCCACCTACGTGCCTGCGGCCCTGACTTATCTCGGGTACTACACAGGCACCCGTCGCTGCGAGCCACCGATCGCGTCGTTGCAGTACGCCGGAATCGCAGCGGGACGCTCACGCGGCGAGGCCGAGATGTCAGCTCTGCTGGAACTTCTCGAACGCGATGCCACCGCGCTGTGGTGGTGCGGGGACCGGTCACAGCCGGCGATCGAGCTTTCCGACTGGGAGCGGTTGCCTGCGCACCGCCAACTCGGGGATCTGGAGAGCCAGACCCGGAGCGTTCGAGTGCTGCTGCTTCCCTCCCCCTTCGGCATTCCCGTCGCCGCAGCGTGGATCCGCGATGACCGACGTGGACTGGTCGCGCTGGGCACAGCTTGTCGACCGACGGTGGAGGCGGCAGTCTCGAAGGCGCTTGTCGAGGCGTATGCCGTACTTGCCATCACGATCGACCTCGCCGACCCCGACGGGCCGACCTGGCGCAGCGTGGCGGACGGAACGCTGCCGGCGCACCTGTACAAACCCTTTCGGGCCGACCGTCGTTACCGGGACGAGTTCGATCCGCAATGGAAAGACATCGTCGATCTGCCGACCGTCGCCCAACTTTATCTCGATCCCGTGATGGCCCTGGCCGCAGAGGAACATCTCTTCGACTACACCGAAACACTCTCGGTATCAGAGATTCCCGACGAAGCGCCGTTGGATCTGGCTTCTCTCGTAGCGCTTCTGATGTCACGGGGACACCAGCCGATTTCCGTCGATCTCACCACCGGCGACATCTCGATTGCCGGGTTGCACGTCGTCCGCATCCTGACTCCGGGCCTGTACAACAACGCCCCGGCAGCCTTTCCCCTTCTTGGAGGTAGCAGATTGACCAGCGCATCGACCACCCATCTGCATCTGCCGGTCCCCCTCGCATGACATCTTCGCTCGTCGACCGCCGAACTGGGATCATTCGAGAGCTGGTCGACGCCGTTGTTCCCCAGCACTTTCCGCCCGAGTTCAAGCTGATTCACTCGTATGTCAGTGATTCAGCACGCTTTTCACCCTGGTCCAGTGACTCGGCCGGCGCCGGATATTGCTTCGATCTGGGTGACCGTGCGCGGCCTACCGCAGCTGCGATAGGCGAAGCGGTGGAACGATATTGCGGCAACATCGTCGCCAAACCGATCGTCCGCGGGTCGGCCGATGCCTTGATCGGAGCAAGCATCGACCTGTCACAACTCGCGCGTTTCGACGCCGCCCAGTGCGCGCGGCCACAGTTCCCGTTCGTCGAACCAACCGACGATCTGGAGATGGACTGGACTCGCGGAGCCGACCTGATCACGGGTTCGGATATCTGGGTACCGGCCGAACTCGTCTGGGGTTCGTATCCTCATTTCGTCGCCCGGACGGGTCCGGCGATCTCTCCGGTAGCTCAGGCGGGTCTCGCCGCCGGACCCTCGGTGAAGTTCGCAATCGACAATGCCTTGCGCGAGATAGTCGAACGAGACGCGATGACGCTGTCCTGGACCGGGCGGCGTGGTGTTCGGGTCGTCACCGGCATTCCCGAGGTGCTTCGGCGACTGGGGAATCACGGCACCCTCTCGACCAGGTGGTTGTCATTCGACAGCGATTTCGGGATCCCGGTGCTCGGCGCCCTCATCCACGACGGACTCACCGGATACTCGACCATCGGTACCGCCTGCCACGAAGACGCCCAGACCGCTGCGTTCAAGTCACTCGGCGAAGCGCTTCAGCTGCAGCTGCTTTCCGCCGACTACGACAACCCGCAGAGCGGCATCGGTCGAGCCGCGGCCTCCCCGACCAGTCCGCTTGCGCCTTGGCGAGCTGACCGAAGCTATGCAGGCGCCTACCGATCGGATTTTGCCGACGTGATGGACTACGGATGCCACTTGCAACTTCACCTGGACCCGGAGATCCAAGCACGATTCGAGAGTGAGCTGGTCGGTGCCGTCGTCGGCGAGGTGGGACTCGACTCTCTGACATCAGCCGCCGGCACCGAAAGCGCTCTGACGGCAGCCGGTTTCCGGCCGGCATGGGTCGATCTCACCACAACTGATGTTCTCCACGCCGGCCTGCACGTCGTCCGCGTCGTCGTACCCGGTTGTCTCACCAATGCGGCCGCCGGATTGCCGTTTCTCGGCTCGCCCCGACTAGTGGACAGTCTTGCCGGACGATCGGCTCGCACCATCCCATTGCCGCACTGACAGTTCGGGAACCGCCGCTTGCAACGACTCGGTGGTTTCCACCGCGTGGAACCACGTCGGCTTCGAGATCGCGGCATCCCGAATCACCTGCACGGCGCGCGCGGCGATAGCTGCCGTCGCGACCGACTGGCTACGCCCCGAAACCCACAGCGCCGGGCCGGTATCCGCTCGGGCCATCGCTACCCAACGATCCGAGCCCCACAGCTTCTTCGGCACGACCTTCTGTAGCGCGGGTGCCCACGTCATGGCCGCAAGTCCGAGCGTCGCGGTGGACGTGTCCAATCGCAGGTACGTCCTGACCGGAACACCGAGGTCTCGCGTCAACGCATGCTGGTCCGAAAAGTCGGCCCGCACAGCAGGACCGGTGCGGTAGCCGGTCGCATCGGCCGGTATTCGAAACGTCTTCATCCCGGTGTAGTTGCGGACCGATCGTCCGTCGGGATCAGAAAACCTCGTGCCCAACATCCCGTACGTCCACGCCGTTGCGGCCGGCCCGTGTAGTTCTCCACCGCCGAGACCGATCAGGATGTCCACGGGTCCGTCGCCGAGTCGATGCGCCTCGGTTGCAAGGACACTGGTCAATCCCGGCGCCAACCCGACGCCCATCAGAACGGGTCCGTCGACCGCTTCCAATTCTTCGCAGTAGCTCGAGGTCGCCGTGATGTCGACGAATGCCGCCCCACCGCGTACCGCTTCGTCGGCCAGGCGAACATCCTCGAAACCCGACGCATTCACCACGACATCGAAGTCTCGAACCACAGTCGAATACGCGCCTGGTTCTTTAAGATCAACGACGACGTCCGCGCGGGCAGGGTCACGGCCGGCGGAGTACGCGGAGATTTCGGGGACCTTCGCGAGTTGTTTCATCAGGGGAATCCCGACGGCACCGTAGCCACCGAGTACAAGAACCTTCGTCATTATTTCGCCTCCCGAGTCGCTAGAGTTCGACTCTAGAGTTAAACTCTAATCATGACTGAGGTTCTTCGGGAAGACACGTCGGCGCGGCGCAAGATCATCGAGGCAGCGCGTGAGGTTTTTGTCGATCCCGGCTACGCGGCCGCCACGATCAAGCAGCTTGCCGCGGCGGCGGGCGTGTCGGTGCAGAGTGTCTATTTTGTGTTCGGCAACAAGCCGAGCGTGCTGTCAGCACTGCTCGACGTGGCCGTTGCGGGCGACGAGGAAAAGACGGCAACTCTCGACCGTCCGTGGGTGGCGGCAGCACTCGGCGCCCCACATCCACTCGGGCAACTCCGGATTCAGGTTCACCACGGACGGCTCATTCTGGAACGCACCGCAGATATCCTCCTGGCACTGCGGGCCGCCGCTTCCGCCGACGAGGACGCGGCCCGTCTGTGGCAAATCAACCGCACTCAGAGACGCACGGTGCAGGAACATCTGATGGTCGGCATCGTCGAAAAAGCGCCAACCGTCGACCTCGAAACAGCCGTGAACGTCGCACTCACGCTGCTCAGTCCCGAGACCTACACAGACCTCGTGGTCGGCGCGGGTTGGACCGGCCAACAGTACGAAGAATGGGTGGTCAACACCCTTGCCGCCACCCTCGGCCTGGACCGAACCGTCAAATCCCGGAAGTAGCTGGGATTACTTGGTGGGCTTGTCGTCGATGTGCCGTGGGTTGTTCCACAGGCGCTCCGTCAGATCGTGGAGGACGGCAAGGGTGATCGTGTCGTCGTCCCGTCGGAGCAGAGACTGGCTGACCGTCGCGCGCACCAACGTGGAGTCGGAGTGCACGAACTCCTTGACCGAGCCCGGCTCGGAACTCAGTTCACGATGGGCCTGCTCTGCACTGACGTCGTCGGCATCCTTGTCGTAGAGGATGTCCTGCAAACGCAACGCCGAGACGGCCTTCTTGGGATATCCCAGCATGTCAGCGAAGGACGGATTGGCAAAAACGATGCTGCCGTCGCGGTGAACGGCCATGACCGGCACCGGAAGCCTGTCGAGGAGAATCAGGGCAGGCATCTGCTCCAGATCCGCAATCGGCGATTGTGGCGGCTGCGCAACGTTGCGGCGGCGTTCCATAACACGTCCTCTCAAGTTGCCCGAGTCGACAACAGTCTAACTGCCCAGCAAATCGCGGGTTGACTTCCCGCCCGGATGCAGTGACGAATGCCCGAATCGTGCCCGCCTGAGTCACGCCGCGAGCGCCTCCTGATCCTCCGCCAAGGAACCGTCAACAACACGATAGACAGTATCCATCCGAGACAGGTGACTTCGGTCGTGTGTCACGAGAAGGGTTGCCGCCTCGCGTTCCCGCACCACCCCGATGATCAGATCCATGACAGCGGCACCGCGCTCCTGATCGAGCGCACTCGTGGGCTCGTCGACCACGAGAAGCTGCGGATCGTTCATCAATGCTCGCGCGAGATTGACGCGCTGTCGCTGCCCGCCCGACAGCTGGGACGGCCGTTTTCCGCTCTGATCCGCGAGCCCGACAGCGTCCAGCAAATCCATCGCTTTTGATTTCACGGCCTTGCGACGGGCCCGTGACGTGAACACGGACTGCCCCAGATGCGCCATCACCTCGAGCTGCTCCAGTGCAGTCAGCGAAGACACGAGGTTCGACTGTTGGAAGACGATGCCGATCGACGAGCGTCGCAGCTCCGACGCCGCCCGCCGACTCAGCGCAGCGATGTCGGTGCTGCCTTCCGGCGTCCGGAGATAGACGTGCCCGGAATCCGGACGGATCAGCGTCGACGCCACCGCCAACAGGCTGGACTTGCCCGAACCCGAGGGCCCGGTGATCGCGGCGATCTCGCCGCGGTGCAGTCGCAGAGACACGTCATCCAGCGCCGTCACCCGCGATTGCCCATCGGGAAACGTCAGATCGACGTTCTGGATGTCGAGAACTGTGGTGCCGGTTGTCATGGTCATCGTGCGCTCCCCAATGCTGTGAGTGGATCGGTGGTCGAGAGGAATCGAAGTGCAAAGGCCGCGCCGAGCAGGCCGAGTCCGATCAATGCCACGGCAGGTACGACGGTGGTGGATGCGTCCAGGACGAACGGCATGGCGTCACCTATCAGCGATCCGGCCACGGCCGTCAGCCCGATTCCGACGGTGACACCGGCAATCAGAACGATGAGCGCCTGACCCAGTGCGTCGCGCACCAACGAACCGGTAGTCGCACCGAGCGCTTTCAGCGTCGCGATGTCCGGAGTTCGCTGGATCGTCCACACCGTGAAGAACGCACCGATCACCAGGGCTGAGATCGCGAACAACATGAGCGTCATCAACGTCAACGACCCGTTCTCCGACTTGTACGAACCGATCGCGTCGAGCGAACCGCTGACCGTCGTCGACGTCGTCGCAGCCGCCTTGTCCGTTGCGGAAGCGTCAGAGGCTCCGGTGACAGCCAGTACTGTCGCAACTCCGCCGCGTGGATTGGCCGCCTGCCAGTCGTCGAGCGTCATCCAGACGACGGGCGAATGGCTGTACCAGTCGTCACCGCGAACGGCGCTGACGGTGAACTGCTTCGTACCGACACTCACCTGATCGCCGGCGCCCGCCCCCAGATCGCGGGCGGCACCTTCGCTCAACACCACCGTGCCTGACGCCGACGGCGTCACGTCACCGAAACCGCCATCAGCGCCGAACAGGGCCACCGACTTCTGATTTCCGTCGGCCAATCCCGCTTTCCCGCGACCGATTCCGATGGGATCGACGTCCTTCGACGTGGAGGTCCAAGCGTTGACCTGGTCCTGCGTGAGCGCCGACTCGTCGAACGACGCCCCGGCTCCGGTGTCGGCGAACACCACCGTGTCGGCATTCATGGCCTCGATGGCCGACACGTTCTGATGGCGAAGTCCTGCAGTCAACCCGCTGAGAAAACTGACCAGAAGTGCAACCAACAGAACCACGACGGAGATCAGCGCGAAACGACCTCGCGCTGCCCGTAAGTCCCTCATTGCGACAAACACTGTGAATTCCTTTCCTGTGCTTGCCTCTACGCTCTCGCGGATGCAGACTCTTTCCATCGCACCTCGGATCGACATTCCAGCGCTCGAAAGAACCATCCCGGTTTACAACTTTTGATGGATGAACCAGGCCCGAACCTCGCTAAGCTGGGCGAGATGCACCGATCTCCGCTCACGCCTGTCTTCGCCGGCCTACAACTGGGCCTGCATGTCCTTGTCATGGCGCTGGCCGGTGTGGTGTTTCTTCGAGCGCTGATCGACGAATCCGACCTGACCGCAACAATCATCGCGTTGGCCGTGATCTTTGTTGCCGTCTATCTTTTCGGGGTTGCCAAAAGGCTGCGCGGCAACGCTGCCCGCTGGTGGCTGGCCGTGCTGACCCTCGTCTGGATCGCGACGATGGCGGTATCCGCCGACGCCGCCTACCTCGCGTTCGGACTCTTCTTCCTCTATCTCCATATTCTGCGGCGGCCGTGGAGCCTGCTGGCCGTCACCGCGGCAACGGCTGTCGCCGTGATCGGCACCGGATTGCATCGCGGGTGGACGGTGGCCGGCGCCGTCGGCCCGATCATCGGCGCCGCCGTAGCCGTTGCTATCGGTCTCGGATATCAAGCTCTGTACCGCGAGGCAGCCGAGCGCGGTCGTCTCATCGACGAGTTGATGAATACTCGTGAAGAATTGGCGTCGACGTCCCGCGATGCCGGAAAATTCGCGGAACGTGAAAGACTCGCCGCCGAGATTCACGACACCGTGGCCCAAGGACTTTCGAGCATCCAGATGCTCCTTCACGCTGCCGAACGCGCCGATCCGGACAGCCCGGCCATCCGTCAGATCAGCCTCGCACGGGAAACTGCCGCGGACAGTCTTGCCGAAACCCGCCAACTCATAGCCGAATTGACGCCCGCGGCCTTGGACGGTCAGTCGCTCGCCGACGCGCTTCGTCGAATCTGCGAACGCGCGAGCAGTCCTGAACTGGAAGCGCGCTCCGTGGTCGAAGGCGAGGCAGTCCGGCTACCGATGCCCCTCGAAGCAACATTGGTACGCATCGCTCAGGGCGCGGTGTCCAATGTTCTCCGCCATGCGGATGCAACCAGAATGGCTGTGACACTGACCTATTCCGATGACACCGTCAGCCTCGACGTGGTCGACAACGGTCGCGGTTTCGACGTGGCAGTTCTCGAACGTGGCCCGGCGGAATCTTTCGGCCTCAATGCAATTCGCCGACGCGTCGAACTTCAGGGCGGGACTTTCTCCATCGAGTCCGAGCCGGGACACACGGCCGTCGCAGTGACGTTTCCTCTCGAAGTCGGCGAACCGTGATCCGCCTGCTGCTCGCCGACGATCACGCGATCGTGCGCGCCGGGTTACGAGCGCTGCTCGAAAGCGAAGCCGACATCGAGGTAGTCGGCGAAGCGGGCACCGCCGAGGAAGCCATAGCCTTCTGCGCCACCACACCGGTCGACCTCGTGCTCATGGACCTGCGATTCGGCCCCGGGAAGACGGGCGTCGACGCCACCCGCGCGGTGTGCGCGCTTCCGAATCCGCCGCACGTACTCGTTGTGACCAACTACGACACGGATGCAGATATCTTGAGCGCTGTCGAGGCCGGGGCCAGCGGGTACCTACTCAAGGACACACCACCGGTCGAGTTGCTGTCAGCCGTCCGCGCCGCTGCGAGCGGGGACAGCGTTCTCTCCCCCGCCATCGCGTCGAAGCTCATGACTCGGGTACGCAAACCCGAAACCAGCCTCAGCCCAAGGGAAATCGAAGTTCTGAAGTTGGTGGCGGCGGGTCGCTCCAACCGAGAGATCGGCAAAGAACTGTTCCTGAGTGAGACCACGGTCAAGTCGCACCTGGTTCACATCTTCGGCAAGTTGGGAGTGAAGTCGCGGACGTCGGCGGTAGCTCGTGCGCGCGAGTTGGGTTCAATCTGACATTTGCCCGAATTGTCGAAAGTAGCTGGACAGCAGCAATTTTCGCTCACAATTCTCTTGTGTTCGAAACTTTGTTCGATTAGACTTTGAGTATGGACAGACGGGAAGCGTGGCAACTGGATGGCGAGGACCTCAAGAGTGAGGTTCTGGATCTGGTGCGCGCCCGGCACGAGTTGCAGTCGCGGATGGTGTTGCTGATCGTGG
>NZ_CAURKP010000002.1:0-104422 GCF_963525155.1 uncultured Rhodococcus sp. | reverse complement strand
GAACTGCCTCGATTCTCATCACCTTCACCAGCCATAACGCCGCCCTTTTCGGCGCGGCACTCTTTGTCGCCACCGGCGCCTACTTCACCTATTTTCTCGATTACCGCTGGTTGGCCTTCCATCTCGCCTTTGCCACGACATTTGTCATCGCCCTGACGGTGCTCGGCCTGACGAACGGCGACTACTCGACAACCAGCGTGATCGCACGCACGGACGTAGTCCTGTGTGCAGTGATCTTCATTCCGGCCACAATTCAGTTCACTTGGCGGCAATTACTCGCGCGCGCAACGGGATCCAAAGTGGATGCGCTTACCGGCCTACTGAACCGACGAGGACTGTGGGACATGTCGGAGCGCATCTGGTCGGTCGCGTCGGCAAATCGTGCCGACATTGCTGTTGCCGTCGTCGACATCGACAAGTTCAAGGCGGTGAACGACACGTTCGGTCACGAAGTCGGTGACGCCGTCATCATCCGGACCGGAACGCGCCTGCAGGCGCATGTGAACGGTTTCGGTTACGCCGCGCGCACCGGCGGCGAGGAGTTCACCGTTGTGATGATCGGTACTCCGTACGGACTTCGCAAACGAATCGCGACGCTCCCCAAAGCCGTGGTGAACGCCTCCGACGACCCCCTGGCCACGGTCAGCGTCGGCGCAGCGACGCTACCTTTCATCCCACATCAGGAAGAGTTCGACTACAACGAGTTCTCCCGAGCAATCGTTGCGGCCGATCATCTGATGTACGACGCAAAATCCGCGGGAGGCAACACCGCGAACACTGCTCCTATGGCAGTTCCGCGTCGACGAGCACACTGAAACCGGGCTGTATCAGCGCCGATTCCACGCCTCGGGATCTGCCGTCAGTTCGTGAATGAACTCGGGCAACTCTCCACCTGCAACATCGGTGAGTGTGACATTTTCGAGCACAGCACGGAGGTTGACTCGCACTGCAATCCACACCTCCTTGAGGGGCGTTGCCGGTCCCCCGTAGTCGACGTCTTCCGGTCGCTGACCCCGAATCGAAGCCAGCGGTCCCTCGACAGCTCGTATGACGTCGGCAATCGTGATCTCGTCCGCGGACCGAGCGAGCCAGTATCCCCCGTCCGGGCCTCGACGGCTGTTGACCAAGCCGCCGCGCCGCAGGTCCGAGAGCACCGCTTCCAGGAACTTGTGGGGTATTACCTGGGATTTGGCGAGAAACTCGGCCTTGGCCGGGTCAGGACCAACTGCCGCGAGCTCGACCAGAGTCCGCACGGCGTAGTCCACCTTCGCGGTGATATGCACCGGCAATTCCTACCATCGTTCTATGAATAGTCGCAACAAACCTGCGAGTTCTTCGCCGCAAAGGGTTCCCTGACGTTACATTTTAATGCATGATGTAACGATCAGAGCTAGAGAACAGGACAAATCGCGTGTGGGAAACCCTTCTCGAATCATGGAAGTCACTGCTCGAACCGCTCCATGATCCCGTTACGCTCGCAATCCCCGCGTTTGTCATCTTCCTCGCAATCGAATGGTTCGCGGCCCGTGCGCTCGAAGATCATCCCGACGACGCCGACGGACGCGCACGGCCGGCACAGGGCGGCTACCGAAGCGTCGACGCCAGAACCAGCGTTCTACTCGGACTCGTGTCGATCGCAACGAGCACCTTCTGGAAAGTGCTGGCGCTGATCGGCTATTCCGCAATCTGGGTGTATCTCGCTCCGTGGCACCTCTCGCCGACTGCCTGGTACACCTGGGTGATCCTGCTGCTCGGAATCGACGTCCTTTATTACGCGTATCACCGCATCGCACATCGAGTTCGAGTCATCTGGGCCACACACCAGGCTCACCATTCGAGCGAGTACTTCAATTTCAGCACCGCACTGCGGCAGAAGTGGAACAACAGCGGTGAGATCATCATGTGGTTGCCGTTGCCGTTCCTCGGGATCCCGCCGTGGATGGTGTTCGTCGGCTTCTCCGTCAGCCTCGTCTACCAGTTCTTCGTCCACACCGAACGTGTCGGAAAACTCTGGCGGCCCATCGAATTCATCTTCAACACGCCGTCACACCATCGCGTCCACCACGGCTCCGACGCCGAGTACC
Source organism: uncultured Rhodococcus sp. (assembly GCF_963525155.1). Taxonomy (NCBI): domain Bacteria; kingdom Bacillati; phylum Actinomycetota; class Actinomycetes; order Mycobacteriales; family Nocardiaceae; genus Rhodococcus; species uncultured Rhodococcus sp. The sequence continues at coordinate 102,338 of NZ_CAURKP010000002.1, read as the reverse complement.
TCGACCGCAACTACGCCGGAATCCTCATCATCTGGGACCGGATGTTCGGAACCTTCGCAGCCGAAACCCACCGGCCCACCTACGGACTCACGACGCCGGTCGGAACGTACAACATCTGGAAGCTCCAAACGCGCGAATATGCTGCCATTGCTCGCGATTGGAAGGCGTCGACATCGTGGCGGCAGCGAGCCGGCTACGTATTCGGCCCGCCCGGCTGGGCGCCGAAAGCCGAGGTCACTTCAGCAGAATCCACAGCCCCGTCGCACTGAGCAGGAGCAGAGCGACCGCGAGAGTTGCTCCCATACCCAAAGCGGGCGTTGCCTTTTCGGCCGAAAACTGGGCCAACCGCCTGGGCCGCGACCGACGTTCGTAGACCGTCACCGCGACGACGAGCACGGCAGCGACGGACGGGCCGATCAGGGCCACCGACCCGAACGGCGGCAACCATCTCAGACAGGCGGCAGACAAGCCGAGGATCGACAGACTCGTACGCACGAACGAGAGAGATGTGCGTTCGGACTGCAAGCCCTTGTCCGGAGGCTTGACACCTTCCGACGGTTCCAGCGCGGTCAATCAGTTCACGACCTCGACCACCAGGACGGTCGCGCAGATCACCAGCACGATGCCGACGACCGGCGCCATGAGCGGCACCGGCAACGAGCGCTCAGTTCGCAGTGCACGCTCGGCGCTGATCCAGTGGACAAAGGAAGTGATGGCGATCAGAGCACCGCCGACGAGCAACAACGCGGCCAAGCCGGCACGAACCGTCGGATTGAGAATGTCGCCGCCGAACGCTTCGAGTCCGACGCCCGACGCGACGAAGGCCGTTGCAGTGCGGATCCAAGCCAGATATGTCCGCTCATTGGCGAGCGTGAACCGTGGATCGGGGTCTTCGCCCGTTCGGAACGGTCTCCACCGGGGCATCACCTGTTCATTCCGTCCGGGCAGAGATCACACACTGCCTTCGGAACGGACAAGAAGAAAGGAAGGTCATGTCCTTAATCTTCCCTGCCCGCCCCGAAGCAGTGCGAATCGGGTGGACGTAATTCAGCTCGCGGCGAGTGAGACCAGGAAGTCCACCGAGCCGCTGCCGTCGACGGTGACGAAACCGAGGGACGGAGGCTCGACTCCGAAATCGGTCCAGGTGACCGGAATCGAGCCCGATGCGATCAGCGAATCACCCGAATGCAGCACGGTCATGTCGACCGACACCGGCTTGGACTGACCCTTGAGCGTCAGCGTTCCTGACACCGTGACCGTCGCCGTTGTTCCGTCCGTCGGTACAGCAGACAAGTCCACCGGCGAGTCGATCGTGAACGTCGCCGTCGGATACGTGCTGGTATCCATCACATTGCCCGTGAACTGGCCGTCGCGCCGATCCGAGTCGGTCTTGATGCTTGCCACCTGCACCGTTACTTCGCCGGAAGTGAGCTTTTCACCCTCGACAACCGCGTTTCCGCTCACCTCGCCGGTGGTTCCGACGACGGTCACACTCGATCCGTTGAGAATCTCGTGCACGGTGTACCCAGCTGCCGTCTGGTTGTCCCCCTGCCCGGCGACGACGGTCCATTGCCCGTCGATCGATCCGGACGCCGCCTCCGCGCCCTCAGTGGACACCACGGCCGCCGGTGCATCGTCTTCAGCGATGAACTTCCCGTACGCCCACGGCCCCACGAGCAGGGCGAGTACGACCACAACTACTGCTCCGCCGATCCACCAGATCTTTTTCATGGGCTCGACGATAGTTGCAGCTTCAACAGTTGTCAGGACTTACGACCTGGGAGAACCCTGTGAAAGTGCTCCACGACCACCCAAGGCGAGCCACATCTACAGCCATTAGTAATCATTTGGTAAAGTCGACTGTGCATTCCGGCCCCCAGCCTGGAATGCCTGGGCCGTGCGCATCGAATCATGCATCGATCCCGATGCGCACGGTCTGCCCGAAACACGAATCACACCGATCGAGGGAGCTCGCGATGGCGGACCTGACGCTCCTGACCGACGACGAGTTACGCGAGCGTCGGATCGCCCTCAGTCGATCCCTCACTACCGCAGCAGATTTGATCCCCACCCCGCCACCTTCGTTCTTCGAGAAGCTGAAGCAGGACATCGATGCCGCCGCTGCAGAGTGGATCGCCCGCCGCTCCTGAATGTTCGAATTGCGCACACAGAACCGGTTTTCGATTTCCTCACCGGTTCACCCCGCAAGGGTGATGATGCAGCGGACGGTCACCGGCACCATGACTTCATGGACTCCCCGACCGACTCAATCGCACAAGGTTTCACGCCGGCACACGCTCAACTGGCGAGATCGGCCGGAGTTCCAGCAACGCTCGCCGCTGAGAGTTACGTGGAAGCCCTCGCCCGGATCGTCTATTACTGGGGCTATCCAGCTGTGGACACCTTCGGCCGTACAAACATGTGGGAGATCATGGATGGCAAGACCGGACTCCAACTCGGCCTTCTGCCAGGCGCCGCCAAAAATTACACAGGTGCCCTCACCGACTACATGAGCCCGGCGCAGCGGTGGGTCGTCTCACCCAACAACGACACGATCTACGGCGCAGGATTCGCCGATCTCACCGACGAAACCGCAGTGATACAGACCCCGACCGAGGTACCCGACGGCCATTACTGGACTATCCAGATCGTCGACGTGCTGACCAATGTGACTCACCAACTTGGTTCGGCGACAGGCACTCCCGGCGGAAAGTTCCTTCTGGTCGGACCTGATTGGGATGGCGAGTTGCCGGAAGACTTCCTCGATGTGCTTCGATCACCGACGAACGTGGCTGGTGTCTTCCCTCGCAGTTTCGCAGCACGTTCCGAGGCGTCCAAGCAGCAGGCGCGGTCGGTGCTCGACCAGATCGGCATGTACCCGTTCAGCGAGGATCGACCCGGCCCGCGGTCCTTCGGCTACGAGGCCCACGCCGCGAACTCGATCTACCCTCAGGGCGTCACCGCCGAAATGTTGGCGGTCGATCCCGACGCCAGTCGACCTCAATGGGTGAAGCCGGAATCTTTCTGGACTGATCTTGCAGCAATGCTCGACTTCAACCCGACCATGGGCGCAGCAGACACCCCGATGGCTGATCAAGCCAAGACGCTTGTCGCACTGTATCGTTCGGACAAGTCGTACCGAGCGCTGCTCGACCGCGCCGCGCTCCGCGCCGACGTCGCCCTCCATCAATCGGCGAGCTACGTCCAAACCGGGGTCGACGCAGGCAACGGATGGCAACGGCAACGCAACAGTGGCCTGTGGGGCACCGACTGGTTCGGACGGGCGCTCGCGGCCGTCATCTACATTTACGTCAACGACTTTCACGAGGCTGTCTACCTCATCCGGGGTACCGACCACGACGGAGCGTTACTCCACGGCCGCGAGCGGTACACCATGACCTTCACAGAAGACGCACTCCCACCCGTCGACCGCAGTCGCGGCGGCTTCTGGTCTCTGACCATGTACGACAAGGACGCATTTATGCTCGCCGACGCACCGGGTAACCGCGTCAACCTCGGCACCGTCAATCTCGACGCGGGCGATCTCGTCTTTCGTGACGGGAAGCTCACCTTGCACCTGTCTCACGACGAGCCGACCGATCCGGATGCTCGTGCCAACTGGCTACCCGCTCCGCACGACGAATTTCGACTGATCATTCGCAGCTATGTCCCCGACAAATCAGTCCTCGATGAAACCTACCGATTCCCTGACGTCGTCCGAGCAACGGGACTATAGGCGCCACCAAGCACAAAAAAGCTCCCCACCTGCGTGAACAGGTGGGGAGCTTTGGCGGTGGCGGAGGGATTTGAACCCTCGGACGGGGGTTACCCGTCACACGCTTTCGAGGCGTGCTCCTTAGGCCGCTCGGACACGCCACCGTTGGTGACTTTACCGGATGGAGTGCCCGTGGCTGAAATCGCCAGGTGGAGCGGTATTACGTGAGCTTGTCCTTGATGCTGGAAGCGGCGTCCTTGACCTTCTCGCCTGCATCCTTGACGGCCGATTTCACCTGGTCGCCCTTGCCTTCGTTTTCGAGGTCCCGGTCACCGGTAGCGCTGCCAGCAGCTTCCTTGGCCTTGCCCCCGAGGTCTTCGGCCTTGTTCTGAGCCTTGTCTGCGATTCCCATGAGTACTCCTCTGTGAACGCGAACGAATCGCCTTCCGACGATCCGCCGATGCCCTGACGGCATCTGCCTCCACCATGCCCTCGATTGATGGATCCGGCTACCCGAGTGTGCGATCACTCTCGATGGGGAATACCGAAATCAGGCCCGCTGCTCGCGGAAGAAATCTTCCAAAAGCCCAGCGCATTCGTCCTCGAGGACCCCGCCGCGCACCTGCGGCCGATAGGTCAATCTTTTATCTCGAACTACGTCCCATAATGATCCGACGGCTCCGGTTTTCGGCTCCCACGCCCCGAAAACGACCCGAGAAACCCGGGCGAGGACCAGAGCGCCCGCACACATCGTGCATGGCTCGAGGGTCACGGCAAGCGTCGCACCTTCCAGGCGCCAGCCGTCACCGTAGGTTTTTGCGGCAGCACGCAACGCGAGGATTTCGGCGTGCGCGGTCGGATCGGACGATGCTTCCCTGGCATTGGAGGCCCGAGCAACTTCGACGCCGTCTGCGTCGAACACCACTGCCCCGACCGGGACGTCTGCGTCGGAGGCGGAACGTGCGGCCACGATGGCCGCACGGATCATGCGCTGATCGTCAGCGAGAGTCATCTAGCGCGGGAGCTTGTCGAGCGCTGCGCCGAACTCGGATGCGAACCCGAGTCGCTGCGCGATCATCCCCAACTGCTCGTCCGGATAGAGATCGGTCTCGGCCGCGATGACGGCGAGCACGGGTTCCGGCAGGCCCAGATCGGCCAGCACGGACAGATCGCCCTCTTCCCAGGGTTCGACATCGTCGAGGTCGTCCGGGTCGATGTCGGGGATCTCGATGTGCAAAGCGTCGAGGACGTCGGCCGCGATGTCGTAGTCGATGGCGGCGGTCGCGTCGGAAATCAGCAACTGCGTGCCCGACGGCGCCGGACGCAACACGATGAAGAACTCGTCGTCGACGTCGAGAAGACCGAAGACGGCACCCGAACTTCGCAGCTCACGCAGCTGCGTTTCGGCGGCCGAGAGCGAGGTCAACGCGTCGGGCGTCAGTGCCTTGACCGTCCAACGCCCCTCTTCACGGACCACCGCGACACCGAAGCCTTCAAGCTCCTCCGACTGGTTCGAAGAGGCGCTCTTGTTACCCGCGCGCTGTGCACCCATGGCGCAACGGTAGCCCGCCTGGTGCCAGTGAGTGAAGTCCGAGCATCGATGTGCCAACCTGAACTCGTGTCTGCGATCGATTCCGCCCCACCAGTCTGCGTTCTCGGCCTCGGATTGATCGGCGGTTCGCTACTTCGCGCCGCCGTCCGATCCGGCCGCCAGGCGTGGGGTTACAACCGTTCCAGCGAGTCCGCCGACGCGGCCCGAGCCGACGGTTTCGACGCCGACACCGATCTGGTTTCAGTGCTGCAGAGAGCGAAAGAAAGCGGCGCGATCATTGTGATCGCCGTGCCGATGCCTGCCGTCGACGCCACCTTGGAGGCAATCGCCGCGCATGCGCCCGACAATCCGATCACGGACGTCGTCAGCGTCAAGGGTGAAGTGAAGGCCGCGGTCGAACGAGCGGGCTTGAGCGCCAAGTTCGTGGGCGGTCATCCGATGGCGGGGACGTCAGCTTCGGGTTGGGCGGTCGGGGATGCCGATCTGTTCGTCGACGCGGTATGGGTTGTTGCCACCGACAACGGCGTCGACGCAGATGTGTGGTCGCAGGTCGCCGACCTCGCGCTCGACTGCGGCTCGGTGGTAGTGCCGGCCGAATCTCTCGAGCACGATCGAGCAGTCGCGCGAATCTCGCATCTGCCTCACCTGCTCGCGGAAACGCTTGCGATCACGGGAGCGGCCGGCGGCGAACTGGCTCTCGGGCTGGCTGCTGGGTCATTTCGCGACGGCACTCGCGTGGCCGGGAGCGCTCCTGGCCTGGTGCGGGCGATGTGCGAGGGCAACCGCGACGCCCTGCTGGTCGCGCTGGACGAGGCGCTCGACCTTTTGCAGGGTGCACGTACCGATCTGCTCGACAACGGCTCGACGGCACGATTGGTGGACGCAGGGTTCGCGGCGCGCGGCGCCTACGAGTCGCACGAGCGGTGGGACATCGAAGACGTTCAGGCCGGAGAACCCGACTGGATCAACCGGATGCGAGACGCCGGTCGACGCGGCGGCGTCATCCGGCGATCCGCAACCTAGAACTACGCAACCTGGAGATACGAAACCTAGATACGAGTTGCCAGACCCGGGTAGTCGAGGACAAAACCTTCGGTGTCGACGGACAGCGTCGAGCTGGACACCGGGGACAGCACACTGATTCCGTCGGCGCCGGAGCTGTAGGTGATGGTCGCACCCTCGACGCGCAGGTCGAGGAGATTGACGTAGACGACCGGGACCTCGGCGTCTTCGATGTCGTTCTGCAAGCCGACGCGGCGGATGGGCAGCGTGTTGAAGAACGGGCTGAGGATCACGTCGACATCGAGTGCGCCATCGAACGCAGAGCGCTGGTGACTGGCGCCGTTCTCGACCATCCAGGTGCCTTCTTCGTCCCGGCTGATCGACATCTGACGCTCACCGGCGGCCAGGGCGGTCCGCACGGACAACCGGCGGGTGATGCCGGCCTCGTCGGTGACCAGGTCGTACGACGCGCTGAATGCCGGGTGCTCACTGCAGGCTCCACCGATGATCCGGCCGGAAGCCTTGATGCGATTTCCGTTCAGCTGCACACGAACAGACTCCATACGAGGAGCGTTGTGGGCCTGCCAGGTCAATACCGCGGGCCAGGACGCGTCACCGGAAGGTTGGATGCTCACCCGACCACGGTAATGGACGAACGGGCACGGAGCACCGCTGGTTCGGGTTATTGCTTCGATCAGGGACCTTTTAGGGACTTCGATCGGCCCCGAAGATCTCGATGTAAGGCGTTTCACAACGGTTCTTCCGTAAGGAGCACGCCGCGGACCGAATAGTTGGCAAACGGTGTCGGAGTTCTCGAGTACCGTGCTTCTAGGTCGGTTCGTGAGGAAGGGTGCTGTGACGTCGTCGCGGAGCATGGTGGGTTTGTTTGCCGGTATCGGTGGTCTCGAGTTGGGGCTCTCGGAACATGGGTGGAACACCGAACTGCTGTGCGAAATCGATCCGGGCGCGCAGGCAGTTCTCCGTTCGCGTTTCGCCGACGTGCCGTTGCACGGTGACGTCACCAAACTTCGCGCGCTGCCCAGTGACATCGAATTGGTGGCCGCCGGTTTCCCCTGCCAGGACCTCTCTCAGGCCGGCAAAACGGCAGGCATCACCGGCGCACGCTCAGGCCTGGTGGACGAGGTGTTCCGTCTGGTCAAGCGTAAGAAGGGCCCGCGCTGGCTGTTGATCGAGAACGTTCCGTTCATGCTCCAGCTCGGCAAGGGCGCCGCCATGCGGCACATCACCGACGCCCTCGAAGACCTCGGATACACCTGGGCGTACCGGGTGGTCGACGCCCGCGCCTTCGGACTCCCCCAGCGTCGCCAGCGAGTCATCATGCTTGCCTCGCGCACAGATGATCCCCGCGAAATCCTGTTCGGCCAGGACGCCGGCGAGCGCCTGGGTGGCGATCCCGCGGACTACCCCTGCGGCTTCTACTGGACCGAAGGCACTCGCGGTCTCGGATGGGCCGTCAATGCCGTGCCGACGCTCAAGGGCGGCTCGTCCGTCGGCATCCCCAGTCAGCCGGCAGTCCGGTTGCCGTCAGGTGAGATCGTCACTCCCGGTCTAGTCGATGCCGAGCGACTGCAGGGTTTCGATCCCGACTGGACGCTGCCGTCCGTCGAGGTTCCCGGCCTACGCCACAGCCATCGCTGGAAGCTCGTCGGCAATGCCGTGAGCGTGCGGATGGCGTCGTGGGTCGGTGGCCGGTTGAGCGATCCCATCGAATACGACGCCGCGGGCGAGACGCCACTCGAACCGGGCGACGCCTGGCCGAGTGCGGCCTGGGGCCGTAACCGCCAGGCCTTCCGCGTCCATACCTCGACCTGGCCGGTCCAGTACGACTACGAGGATCTGAGCGGCTTCCTCGAAGACACGCGGTTGCTGTCGGCTCGGGCCACCGCCGGCTTCCTCAAGCGCGCACGCATGGGTAATCTTCGGTTCATCCCCGGTTTCATCGAGGACGTCGAAAGCCACCTCGAGCGGATGGGCGGATACCCCGAGGCCGCAGCATGACGGACTCGCTGTTCCCCGAACCTGAAACGCTGTTTTCCGAGCCGGAACACGAACCACTGTGGAGTGCACTGCAACTCGCGGGCGACAAGCCCCCGGCCGACGCCGATCGCGGCGAGAAGAAGAACTACGCCCAGCGACTGTCCAATCAACTGGCACAGACGGTGGCCGACGCTCTGCGTCCGCTGTATCCCAACATCACCCCGACGGCGTCCGGTGAAGGCCAGGAGGCAACAGTCGATGTCGCCAAGGGCCGAAAGCGCTTGGACGTCAAGGCACTCGACCCCACTCTCGGCCTGATCCTCTGCGTCTCCATCAAGACGTACAACTTCCAGGACTACAGTCCCCGCAGCGGCAAGCTGGGACGGTGGACCAAGAACATCGTCCGCAACGACCACGAATTGCGTGGCGAGGCAATGGTTCTGCATCAGCGTCAGCCGTACAGCGTCTTGGTAGCCGTCATGTTCGAGCCGTACGCCACGTGCGACGACGGCGACCCGACCAAGACCAGCGACACCGGCAAATCCTCTTTTGCACACCACGTCACGACGCTCTCGAAGCGCTCGGGCCGAGGCAAGCGCGCGGTGGTCGGCGTTCCGGGAAAGGCCTGGGTGGATCTCGGCGCCGAGGACACCCGCTACGACCTCTTCGAAAAGGTCTACATCGGACTCTACGAACCCGATGGCGCAGTTCGGTTCTTCGACGTCGACGAGCCGCCGCCGCGCAACGGACGCCCCACCGAAGCTCAGACGCTCTCGTTCACCGACTTCGTGACCGTCGTGCACGGTGAAGTGGAGCGTCGCAACAGGTTTGCGCCCACCTGGTCCGATCCCGAAGACAGCGAAGATTCCGACGGCTGAGGGAACCACGGTGCCTGCGACGGATCCTGCCACCAGCGCTCGGATGAGCGCTCAGCGTCGGCGCGACACCAAACCCGAAATCGCACTTCGACGCGAGCTGCATCGACGCGGACTCCGGTACTTCGTGGACCGAGCGCCGATCAAAGGTGTTCGCCGACGGGCCGATCTGGTATTTCCACGCCGCAAAGTCGCGGTGTTCGTGGACGGATGCTTCTGGCACAGCTGCCCGCAGCATGCGACGTTTCCCAAGAACAACGCGCAGTGGTGGACGGACAAGTTGGCCGCCAACGTGGTTCGAGACCGCGACACCGATGCACGTCTGGCAGAGCAGGGTTGGACCGTCATCCGCGTCTGGGAGCACGAAGATCCGCTGGTAGCGGCCGAACGCGTCCAGAAAGCCCTGCTAGGTCCGTAAGCTCGATTTCGTGAAGGAACGCAACGTTGCGCGGTGGGGTTTGGTGGCTGCGCTGGCTCTGGGCGGAATCGTCTACTCGTCGTGGATTCTCGAATTCTTCCTGGACACCGGCCTCGACCCGGTGACATCGTTCCTCAGCGAACTCGATGCCGAGAACCAGAAATACCGCGATGTCTTCGGTAACGCCGATGTCCTGTCCGCAATCTTGATGTTGATCTCCGGAGCGCTGGGCCTGCTGATCACGCCCCGGCGAAGGCTCTACGTCACGGGCTGGATTGCGCTGGCGGTGTTCGGCATCGCGACCATCGCCGACGCGTCGTTCCCCCTCGAATGCTCGGGCGAGGGTTGCCCGTCGAGCGCACCCGACGGTCTACTTCCGCAGCTCCACCATGTTCACGCGTTGACGAGCAGCGTGGCGGTCTTCGCGATCTTCACCGCGATGATCGCATTCACCGTGGGAGCGTTCAGGTATCGCGAGCACCCTTCTTTGCGGACGACGGGTCTGACCATTCTGATCCTGACTTCCCTTGCGACGGTGTGGATGTTGACGACCAACAGCATCGAAGTCTCCGGCGGCGGTAATCTCGGACTGGGTATCGCTCAACGTGCGCAGGTGCTGGGAATGTCGTTGTGGTTGTGCACCCTGGCATTTGCGATGTCGAGGCCGCCATCCACCGGGCTCCCGGCGTCGCCGCGCTGACAGGTTTTCCGGCAAGCGATTCGGGCGATCCTGGAACTACAACTGAAAATGGCTGCCCCGAACTAGCGAAGGTGTGCCCATGTCTCTCGCGTCGTCGTTCTTCGCCCATCCGCACCAGGCGTTCACTGCTGGTTTCTATCGCAACGAATCCTTCGACTTCGAGCTACGAGTCGTTCTCGGGCAAGCCACCTTCGGCGCGGCAGACACCGGCGAAGTGCTCTCGGCCATCGCTCACGTCGGCGAGAAGGACCTCGAAGGCTGGTACGAGGCCTGGTTCGACCTCGGTACACGGGTATTCGGGCAGGCCGTAGAGGCAGCCGAGGCCGGGCATTCGCGAAGCGCGTCCAACGCGTACCTGCGGGCGGCGTCGTACTTCGGTGTGGCGATCAACGCCGTCGACGGTCTCAGCGACGATTCGGTTCTGGTCCCCACTTTCAAACGTCACCGACAGGCGTGGGACCGCTTCGTCGACACCACCGCCCAGCCCGGCGAACGCGTCCGGATCCCTTACGAGGACACCTACCTTCCCGGGTACTTCTTCCGGCCGCCCGGCGACGTGCGACGGCCGACTTTGATCATGGTGAACGGTAGCGACGGCCCGATCAGCGGGCTGTGGGGCAGCGGCGGTGCCGGGGCGCTCGAGCGGGGCTACAACGTGTTGATGTTCGACGGTCCCGGTCAGCAGTCGATGCTCTTCGAGCGCAACATCCCGTTCCGTCACGACTGGGAAGCCGTCATCACGCCCGTCGTCGACTATCTCGTGGACCGGCCGGACGTCGATGCGTCGAAGCTGGCGATGTACGGGATCAGTCAGGGCGGGTACTGGGTGCCGCAGTCGTTGGCGTTCGAGCATCGGATCGCGGCAGCGATCGCCGATCCGGGGGTCGTGGACGTGGCCGCGTCGTGGCTCGCCCACATCCCCAAGAACATGCAGAAGCTGCTCGACGAGGGGAAGTCGGAGGCCTTCGACCGCGACATGGCGATAGGGCTGGGAATGAAATTCTCCAAGGACAGCGCCCGAATCTGGCGTTTCCGAGCGCGTCCGTACCTCGCCGCCGGCTACTACAACACTCTCGCCGAGGTTCGGAAGTACCACCTCGAGCACGTCGCCGGCTCGATCTCCACTCCCCTGCTCATCACCGATCCGGAAGGCGAGCAATTCTGGCCCGGTCAATCCAAGCGGCTTGCCGCCCTCGCCGGCGGACCGACGACGGTGGTTCCCTTCACCGCTGCCGAGGGCGCGAACTTCCACTGCCAGCCCATGGCGAGACGTCTGACGGATCAGCGGATGTTCGACTGGCTCGACGAGCAGTTGGATCTCTGAATCAGGACACTTTCTCCTTTTTCGTCAAGAGAGTGGCGAGCATCGGCAGCAATAGAACGGTGATCGCCCCGGCCGCGACAAGAATCGACGCGTTGTCCGACGACATCTGATGCGCGTCGACGGCAGCGCCAGTGACCGCCACGATCATGGGCAGGCCGGTAGCCCCGTACAACGCGACTTGCGCACTTTCGCGCGTGGTGAAGGGTGGTTCGACCTTCTCGAACTTGGTCACGAAGAACACCGGCACGCCGCGGACGACAACGATCAGGATCAGAAAAGCAATCAGTATGCCGGGACTGGCGGCGACCGCCGAGACGTCGATCGCCATGCCTGAAGTGATGAAGAAAATCGGGATGAGGAACCCGAAGGCGATCCCGTCGAGCTTGATCTCGAGGCGCTCGTCGCCCTCTGGCATCAGTCTCCGCAGGATGAAGCCGGCGGCAAATGCACCGAGAATGACGTCGAGTGAGAACACAGCCGACAGCACTCCGAGGCTGACCAACAACAGAACGGTGAGGCGGACCGTCGTCTGCGCCGTCGTGTCCGCCCCTGCCCGCACCAGGCGATGTGTCCACGAGCCTTCGTGAATCAGCTTGCCGGGCAGCACCGCAACGATGACAGCGATCAAGGCGAAGACGGCAAGAACGATCAGCGACAGTACGGCACCACGGGCACTCAGCAGCACCGCCATCGCGACGACCGGCCCGAGCTCGCCGACGGCCCCGTGGTTGAGGACGGTCTTACCCAAGCGTGTGTCGAGGAGTTTGTTGTCCTTGAGGATCGGCAGCAGCGTGCCCAGAGCGGTCGACGTCATCGCGATGGCAACAGCGGCTTCGGCGGAGATCACGTTCCTCATGCCAAGCAGCGCGACCACCGTGAACGCCAGCGCGAGGCAGAACAGCCACGTGTAGAGCGCTCGACGTCCGCCGCGCCCACTGAGTTCCTGTCGGTCGATCTCGTAGCCGGCGAGCAGGAACAGCATGCCGAGGCCGAGTTCGCGCAGGATGCCGATCGCTTCGCTGTCAGCTGCGATGTTGAGGGCGAACGGCCCGACCACTGCGCCCGCGACCAGTAGCAACACCACTTCGGGAACCAGTCGACGCGGGATCAGGCCCGCGACTATCGGCGCAATGGCCGCGATCAGCGCAATCCAGAACAGCGAGGAGGCAATTGAAGGCACGGATCATTATCGGACATAGGTGACGGATCTGCGCTCAGTACAGGTACTTGCGGTACGCCTCTTGTCTGGCGGGTTCGAGGTCCTCGACGCGCAGGCTGTGTTGCTCGGCCATCATGTCGCGCAGACTCGGTACCTCATCGGATGCGGGCCACGTCGACGGATCCCACAGCTTCGCCCGCAGAATTGCTCTCGCGCAATGCAGATACGCCTCGTCGATCTGCACGATCACCGCAAGCTGTGCAGGCTTGCCGTTCATCGCCATCGAATCCAACAGATCAGGATCGGTGGACAGAGTCGCCGTGCCGTTGACGCGCACGATCTCGTCGTGCCCGGGCGCGAGAAAGAGGATCCCCACGTGAGGATTCTCGATCATGTTCCGGTACGAGTCAGCGCGCCGGTTGCCCGGACGATCCGGGAGCACGAGCGTCTTCTCGTCGGGAAACAGAACCTGACTGACCAGGTCTCCACGCGGCGAGCAATCGCAATTTCCGGCCGCATCGGATGTCGCGAGCACAAAAAACCGTGCCTGCTCGATGAATTCACGGATCAACGGAGTCGTGTGAGCGGTCTGCTTCTCCATGATCGTCGGATGGGGCTGTCCGAGAATCGCATTGAGTTGTTCCACGGATTCGATCCGCCCGCCCGGGGCGTTCGACGCCGTCACGTCGACACGTCGTCGAGGACGTGGTGGCGCCCGAGCGGCAACACCAACGGCTTACCCGACATGGGGTCCGGGATGATTCGGCTCTCGAGACCGAACACGGTGCGGACGTTGTCGCTCGTGAGCACCTCGGCAGGATCACCCGCCGCGTAGACCCGGCGATCGGCCATGGCGACGAGGTAGTCGGCGTAGCGGGCGGCGAGATTGAGATCGTGCAGAACCATGACAATCGTTGTACCCCGAGTCCGGTTCAGGTCGGTGAGCAGGTCCAAGACCTCAACCTGGTGGCTCACGTCCAAGAAGGTAGTCGGCTCGTCGAGAAGAAGCAGATCGGTTTGTTGGGCGAGCGCCATCGCAATCCACACACGTTGGCGCTGACCACCGGAAAGCTCGTCCACCGATCGTTCGGCCAATCCGGTTGTGTCCGTGGCCGCAAGCGCCTCGGCGACAGCTGCGTCATCCTCGCGGCTCCACCTCGACAGCACCCGCTGATGTGGATGACGACCACGGCCGACGAGATCGGCGACAACTATCCCTTCCGGTGCGATCGGTGACTGCGGCAGCAGACCGAGCGTGCGAGCGAGCTTCTTCGCAGGCAGGCGATGAACATCCTTGCCGTCCAACAGAACATGACCGCTTCGGGGACTGAGTAGCCGCGACATCGACCGCAGCAGTGTCGATTTGCCGCACGCGTTGGCGCCCACGATGGTCGTGATCTTTCCCGGCGGCACCGCGAGGTCGAGCGATTCGACGACGGTCCGTCCTCCGTAACCGAGTTCGAGGTTTTCGACAGTCAGAGAGTGGGATTCGGTCACAGCGAACCTCCCGTTCGGTTGGAGCGAATGATGAGGTAGACAAGATACGGCGCTCCCAGCGCACCGGTCACCACGCCAACGGGGTAGCGGGTGCCGAAGGCGTACTGTCCGCAGAAATCGGCGACGAGCACCAGCAGCGCTCCGACCAGCGCCGACGGAATCAAAAGTGATGTTCCCGGACCGACGATGCGGGCGGCGATGGGCCCTGACAGAAATGCGACGAAGGCGATGGGCCCCGCAGCGGCAGTGGCAAAGGCGATGAGTCCGACGGCCGCAATGATCGTCAGAATGCGCGTTCGTTCCACTCTGACGCCGAGCGCTTGTGCTGCGTCGTCACCGAGCTGGCTGGTCGAAAGGTTGCGCGATTGGCTCAGCAGCACCGGTCCGAGGACAACCAGCGCCAGGAGCACGGGAACCGTCGAACCCCAGTTGGCACCGTTGAGACTGCCGGTGAGCCAACGCATCGTCTCCTGCAGATCCCACGCGGCGGCGGTACTGAGAAGGTAGGCGGTGACGCTGTCGAGCATCGCGGCGATGCCGATACCGATCAGTATGAGCCGAGTGCCCGCCACACCGTCCCGGAAAGACAGAACGTAGATCAAGACTGCGACGCCCAGACCGACGGCGATAGCAAAAACCGATACCTGTGAACCGCCGAGCGAAAGCGAGATGATCGCGAAAGCCGCTGCAGCGCTTGCGCCGGAGCTGATTCCGATGATGTCGGGGCTCGCGAGCGGGTTGCGCAGCATCGTCTGGAACGTGATGCCGCCCAAGCCGAAACAGATTCCGGCGACCACAGCGAGGACAGCGCGAGGCAGACGGAGGCGACCGACGGTGAACGAGGCACCAGGCACGTTCTCCCCCAGCACGACGCGAAGCACATCTGACGGCGGGTAGAAGGTTTTTCCCACCATCAGAGTGACCGCGAAAGAGGCGACGGCGAGGACCGTCAGCACGGCAATCACGATGCGGCGGCGTCTACCTCGTCGGATACGGCTTGCTCCGACTGCGTCGACCTCGACTTCGGGAGTAACGAATGTAGTGGTCACAGCTCACGTATTTTCTGACGGCGGACTATGTAAATGAAGAAGGGCGCTCCGATGAGCGCGGTGATGATGCCGACGTCGATTTCGCTCGGCCGGGCGACAATTCGTCCGAGAATGTCGGCGGCGACGAGAAGGCCGGCACCTGTCAGCGCAGAAAACGGTAGTAGCCAACGGTTGTCAATCCCGATCAGCAACCGGCACAGATGCGGGACAACCAAACCGACGAAGCCGATCGGTCCGGCAATGGCAGTGGCTGCACCGCAGAGCAGCACTGCACCGAGCGCTGCCACTGCACGAACCACCGCGACGCGTTCGCCGAGACCTGATGCAACCTCGTCGCCGAGCGCAAGAGAGTTGAGACTGCGCGCTGACAGCAGACAGATCACGAAGCCGACAATGAGGAAAGGCAGACCCTGCCGGATCACCTCGAAACTCGCGCCACCGACGCCGCCGATCTGCCAGGAACGAATGTTGCCCGCAATATCGTTTCGCGGCAGCATGATCGCAGTGATGAACGAAGCAAACGCAGCCGATGTTGCGGCCCCGGCAAGAGCCAACTTGAGTGGCGTGGCTCCACCTCGCCCGAGTGACCCGACCACGTAGACGAACAATGCCGCCCCGGCTGCACCGAGTACGGCCACCCAGATCATGCTGGTCTGGGTCCACAATCCGAACCACGCCATTCCGATCACCACGGCGAGCGAAGCGCCCATGTTGACGCCCAGGATTCCGGGATCCGCCAAAGGGTTTCGGGTAATCCCCTGCATCACCGCGCCGGCAAGACCGAGCGCAGCACCCACGACGATCGCGAGCACCGTCCGCGGAATGCGCTTGGCAATCGCACCCTGACCGATATTGTCGGTGGAACCGCCAAGTGCGGCAATGATGTCGGACCAATCGACCTCACGAGAGCCGATGACGATCGAAGCGCACATGAGCACCGCGAGGACCACGAGAAGGGCGATCAGCCACAGCGCATTGCCGAACGTCGGGCGCCGCGTATCGCGAGCGCCCGACGTCGAATCCTGCGAGGTTACAGTCACTCCGACTTTCCAGCGGCCCCGGCGAGCAGATCGACGTAGTCGCCGAGTACCCACGAAATCGCGAGTGGAGTCGGGTTGGCCGCCGTTCCCATCGGCCCGGTTCCATTGAGGAACACGATCGCGTTGTTGGCGACGGCAGGCATCTGCGAGAGCAGCGGGTCAGCCTTGAGTGCGTCGACAAGTGCCTGGTCACCGTAGGTGACGATCAGTTCGACGTCGTCGAAGACGTCCACACGCTCCGCACTGACCTTCTTCGAGAACTCACCACCCGTCGAGGCGTCGGCAACGCTCTTCGGCGTCGAAAGTCCGAGGTCCTCGAAGAACGCGGCGCGCGTGTCGTTCGCCGTGTAGAAGCTGACCTGGCTCAGATCAGCGGTGTCGACGTGCGTCAGGAACATGGTTGCCTTGCCGGCAAGCTGCGGATGTGAGGCAACCTCGTCGGCGATCTCCTTCTCGATGGTGGAGATCAGTTCCTGCCCTTCGGATTCCATACCCAAGCCCATGCTGTTGAACTTGATGACGTCGCGCCACGACGTCGCCCACGGCCCCTCGGGGTATGCCACGACCGGAGCAATCTCGCTGAGGGTGTCGTAATCCTCCTGCGTCAACCCGGAGTACGCGGCAAGAATGACGTCAGGGTTCGTATCGGAGACGGCTTCGAAGTCGATGCCGTCGGTCTCGTCGAAGAGCACCGGCGGCTTCGCGCCGAGTTCGTCGAGCTTTTCCTCGACCCACGGCAGCATGCCGTTGCCATTGTCGTCGCCGAACGTCGCCGCAGCCATTCCGACGGGAACCACGCCGAGAGCAAGGGGCACTTCATGATTGGCCCAGGCGACGGTGGCAACTCGCTCCGGCTTGGCGTCGATCGTCGTAGTTCCGAAAGCGTGCTCGATCGTGACCGGGAAGGAGCTGGATCCGCTTCCGGCGCTGCCGCCGTCGGCGGTCTCCGAGGAGTCGGAACTGCAAGCTGTCATGCCGAGGGCGACTGCGACCGCTGCTGCGGCCACCGCCAAGAAGCGTTTTGAACGCATGAAAACAGAACTCTCTCGAGAAGGGGTACGGCCCTCAACCCGGCTCGATAAGGCACTTAGGTGAGGTTTGCCTAAACCGTATACGGGAGGGCATTGTGGCGCAATCGCGTGTTTGGGACACTCCGTGTAGCGATCGAGACAAGGTGTGATGGCCGATCAGCTAGCCCGGAACATCCCTGGTGTAGCACCTGTAGTGCGGCGGAATGCCGCACCGAACGCACTGGTCGAGTGGTATCCCACTCGCTCGGCAACCTCTTGTAGATCCAAGCCGTGCGCAAGAAGCGTCACCGCCCGTTGGGCGCGCACCGCTGACACCCACTGCCCGAAACTCATCCCGGTCTCCGACCGAAATACCCGGGTGATGGTTCGCGGGCTGACACCGAGGAGCCTTGCCCAGTCGGACAGCGTTCGCATGTCACTCGGATCGTCACCGATCGCATCGACGATGGGTTGCAGAAGTGGCGAGTCCGGCACCAGCACCAGCAACTCGTTCGGCGACGGTGCCAGCACGTCGATCACCATCTGCTCCGTGAGCGAGCGCGAAGGAGCTCCGAGTGAATCGTCTGCCAGTCGCTCGAGGAGGTTCCGCAGCAGCGGAGTGACCTCGATCGCCACCGGCACGTCGGACAGAGAAGGAACTGACGCGATGTCGAGCTGAGCGGCCCGATACCAGGTGCCGGCCGGCGCGATCGCCGAGTGCAGGACGCCGGCGGGCATCCACAGACCGACGGTCGGCGTAATGGTCCACGTGCGCGATCCCACCGTGGCGCTCGACGCTCCCCGCTCGTTCCACAACAATTCGTGAGTCGGGTGCGAGTGCGCATCCCACCGGGTCTCGCGGGAGACAAGTTCGTCCATGCCCGCGATGACAAAGGGCACCTCGACCGCCCCGGCCGAGTAGACCGGGAGCGTCCGACTGTCGACGGTCTCCAACGGGTTCTCCTCGGTTCGCGTGGCTGCTCCGCAGAAAGCATAGGTCGCGTGGATCGGTTGTCGGTTCCCACGATCGCGAGGATCACCGCCCGAAATCGCCGAGGTGACCTCACACACATTCAAGAATTGCGTATGCACCACAACAAAAAGAAGGTCACAGACCTGAAGTCTGTGACCTTCTTTCTTGTGCGCCCGAAGGGATTCGAACCCCTAACCTCTTGATCCGTAGTCAAGTGCTCTATCCGTTGAGCTACGGGCGCATGTTCTGTTGTCTTGCTGGTCTTGCGTGTCTTACCGTCGTAATTTCTATCATTTCTAACCCGCCGGTCAAAATCACCGGCTTGGCGGAGGCGAGAGGATTTGAACCTCCGGTCCCTCGTAAAAGGGACAACTCATTAGCAGTGAGTCCCATTCGGCCGCTCTGGCACGCCTCCCTGGGGGTTCCGATCCTTTCGGACCGCCGGATCGAAAGATTACACACCCTTCGCCACCAAAGGCAAAACGTGTGGTCAGCGGGCTGTTTTGTGGACTTACCGCAGGTGGCTGTCGAACCAGTCGAAGATCCGGGTCTGAGCTTCGATGATCGAGGCCGAATCAGGGTCGTCGAGGTCAGCGTCCTCGGACAGCTGTGGCGGCTCGTCCGCCCGGTGAGCCAGTCCGGCGTAGCTGACCACCAGTGTCGCGACGTCGGCCTTCGCGGTCGCTTCCCGGAGCAGAGTCACGTGTTCGCGAGGCGTGCTGGGATCGTCCTCGCCGTACAGCGCCAGCCACGGCGCCTGCAGGGAAGTGGCCGCGTCGACAAGCGCCTGAGCATCCACCGACAAGGCTTCGACGATTCCCCGGGCGGCGACGCTCACCGCGGCGCCGACGGGACGGCTGGTGGCCACGAGCATCGCGGCGGTACCGGCGTCGTCGAATCCGAGCACCCCGATGGTGTCTGCGAGAACTTCGCGTCCGACGAGCCAATCGAGGGTCGCGTCGAAGTCGGCGAAGAGGTTGTCACCGAACACCTCACCCTGCATGTGTTCGGGTTCGCGGTGAAACAGGTGAGGTGCGACGCTCACCCACCCTTCGCCGGCAAGCGCGCACATCAGATTCAGCAGAGCCGGGCTGAACTTCCGGGCTTCATGCAGGACGACGATCCCGCCCCGCGTCGGGCCGTCCGGCTCCACCACGGTCAGCGGAACAGCCGTGGCGACCTCCCCTTCGGCTCCGCGCAGATACGCGGTGGCTCGGAAGATTTCCGACATCTTCTAACTCTGACACGCAGACGGCCGCTACGCACCAAATCAGTGCGCGCATAATCGACTCGTGACCGCACACATTCGCCCTGACCTCGCCTCCATCCCCGCCTACGTTCCCGGACGCAATTTTCCGGGTGCGATCAAGCTGGCGAGCAACGAAACGACAGTAGGGCCGTTGCCCGGTGTGCGTGACGCCGTCGCCGACGCGGTCGCCAATGCCAACCGCTACCCGGACAATGCCGCGGTTGCACTCATCGAGGCGCTGGCCAGCTTCTTGAAAGTCGAGCCGGCCAACGTCGCCGCTGGTTGCGGCTCCGTGACGCTGTGCCAGGAACTCGTGCAGATCACGTGCGATCAGGGTGACGAGGTCATCTACGCGTGGCGTTCGTTCGAGGCCTACCCCGTGGTCACTCAGGTCGGCCACGCCGTCTCGGTCAAGGTTCCGCTCACCGAGGACTTCGGCCACGACCTCGATGCGATGCTGGCCGCGATCACCGACCGCACGCGGTTGATCTTCGTGTGCAACCCCAACAACCCGACCGGCAATGCACTGTCGAAGGCAGAGCTCGAGAGCTTCCTCGACGCTGTGCCGGCGCACGTCGTCGTCGCACTCGACGAGGCGTACTTCGAATACTCACGCTCGGACGCCGACGGCATCGAACTGTTCCGCAGCCGCCCCAACGTGGTTGTTCTGCGCACCTTCTCGAAGGCGTACGGCCTCGCGGGAATCCGCGTGGGTTACGCGGTCGCGGATCCGGAGATCATCGTGGCCCTCGGCAAGGTGCACACCCCGTTCACCGTGAGCGCTGTCGCGCAGGCCGCCGCAATCGCTTCCCTGGCTGCAGCAGACGAACTGCTTTCCCGCACCGAAGGTGTCATCGCCGAGCGGACGCGAGTTCGAACCGCTCTGATCGAAGCCGGGTACACCGTCCCCGAGTCGTCGGCGAACTTCGTCTATCTCCCCCTCGGAGAGCTCTCTCCCGCTTTTGCCGAGGCGAGTACCGAAGCGGGCATTCTGATCCGCCAGTACGGCGTCGAGGGCGTCCGGATGACCATCGGCGATCCACACGAGAACGACGCATTCCTCGCTTTCACTGACACCGACGTCGCGAAGCAGGCCGCGGGCATCGGCGTCACCGCGTGACACTCGATACATAACTGTTACGCCGAGGACTGGAATTCGTTTCGGCAGACGGGCACACTCAGGGAGGTTCGAGGCCGGTCCGAGCGAGGGAGCACGACGCATGACGCGACGCATGACACGAACGTGTGCCGTGCTCGCAACGACCCTTCTCGCCACCACCGCGACCTCCCTGAGCGGCGTCGCCAACGCAGAGTCCCAGGACACCGTGTCGGTACGTCTGTTGGCGTTCAACGATCTGCACGGCAGTCTCCGCCCGCCGGAAGGTGTTCGCAGCGAGATCAGGCAGGCCGACGGCTCGCTCACTCCCGCAGGTGGCGCGGCGTATCTCGCGGCCTACGTGACGCAACTTCGCAGCCAAGCCACCAACTCGCTGCTGTATTCGGTCGGTGACAACTGGGGATCGTCGGCGCTCGAGTCGGCGATGTTCAACGACGAACCGACGGTCGAACTCCTGAACCGGATGAAGATCGACGCTTCCGCGATCGGCAACCACGAACTGGACAAAGGGCTCGCCGAGTTCCGACGCATGCAGTCCGGCGGTTGCTCCGCCGTCGATGCGTGCACGTTCAGTCCGTCCTTCGGCGGCGCCAACTTCCCGCTGATGGCCGCGAACATGACGTACACCAACGGCACCCCGGCCACATTGCCCTTCACCGTGAACATGGTCGACGGCATTCCGCTCGGAGTCATCGCGATTTCCCCCGCCAACACATCGCAGATCGTGACACCGGGTGGGATCGCCGATCTGCAGTTCGGCGACGAGGTCGAAGCGATCAACCGCACCGCCGACGTCCTCGACTTCTTCGGCGTCAAAGCCATCACCGTCCTCCTGCACCGTGGGGACGAACCGGCCGTCGAAGGTGGGCCCAACGACTGCAACGTCGAGTCCGGGCCGGCCCGCGACATCGCCCTTCGTGCGTCACCGAAGGTGGACGTCATCTTCACCGCCGACAGCCACCAGCAGTACAACTGCGAATTCCCTGATCCCGCAGGCAATCCCAGAGTCGTGATGCAGGGCGCTTCGCACGGCCGGATCGTGTCCGTCGCAGACGTCACCATCGATCGCAACACACGCGAGGTCGTTCGCGATCAGACGTCCGCGTTCAATCAGATAGTGACACACGATATTTCGCCGGATCCCGATATTCAGGCTCTCGCCGACCGGGCCTGGTCGGAGGCGTCGGACAGCGCTCAGCGGCCGGTGGGGACCATTACCGCCGATCTGACACGCGACCGCGTCCCCAGCGGCGAATCGACACTCGGCAACCTGGTCGCCGACGCTCAACTCGCCGCCGGATCGACACGAGGCGCCCAACTAGCGTTGACGAACCCCGGCGGCATGCGCGAGGACTTGGACTTCGGCACTTCCGGCCAGGTCACCTACCGCCAGGCCTACGGTGTTCAACCCTTCGGTAACAGCCTCGAGGTGCTCTCCGTCACAGGAGCGGTGTTGAAGGACGCTCTCGAACAGCAATTCCAGATCGACCTCGACGGCACCGCTACCGAGCGCATCCTCTCCCCGTCCGCGGGCTTCACCTACGCCATGGACCGGCGAGCAGCGCCGGGCTCGCGAATCTCGGAAATGCGCTTGAACGGGCAGGACATCGCCCCCGACGGCGTCTACAGCGTCGTGGTGAACAAGTTCCTCGCCGAGGGCGGGGACGGCTTCACCGCACTGAAGAACTCCACCCAGATGACCGGTGCCGGCAACGACCTCGACGCCTTGACCGCCCTGTTCGCAGCCGGGTCGCCGGTCTCGCCACCTGCCACCGACCGCATCCGCACCATCGGCTGACTAGGCATCCCCGCGCTCGATTGCCTAGTCTCGACGGGTGATCATCGCGACCCATAACGGCAAGTTCCATGCAGACGACGTCTTCGGCGTATCGCTGCTCAAGCAGCTGTACCCCGACGCCACCGTCGTTCGCAGCCGTGACGAGTCCGTCCTCGACAGCGCGGACATCGTGCTCGACGTCGGCGGTCGCTACAACCCGGCCGAGGGGCGCTTCGACCATCACCAGCGTGATGCCGGCGAGCGCAGCAACGGCATCCTGTACTCCGCCTTCGGTCTGCTCTGGCAGGAATACGGCCTGCAGTTCTGTGAAGGCGACGCCTCCGTGTTCCGCCGTATCGACAGCCGACTGGTCGAGGGCATCGACGCCGTCGACAACGGCCAAGAGATCTACACCCTCAACGACTACGGCACCAAGCCTTTTGATCTGTCGTCCGTGCTGGACCTTTTCAATCCGATCTCGTCCACCGACGAGGAGTTCGACACCCAGTTCGAGCTGGCCGTCGTTCTCGCAACCCAGGTCTTGATTCGCCTGCGCGCCAAGTATGCCGGCGACGCGGCGGCCGAGCGCGAGTTCACCGAGACCTACGAAAAAGCAACGGATCCGCGCTTCGTCGTGCTGGAACGCTTCGTTCCCCACGGCCGCGCCGCGTCGGCCCAGCCAGAGCTGCTGTTCACCATCTTCCCGAACACCAACGGCGGCTGGTCGATTCAGACGGTCAAGCCTGCTGACTCCAAGTTCGGTTCACGAAAGCTGTTGCCGGAGCCGTGGCGCGGCCTGAACGGCTCGGATCTTGCCGCCCAGACGGGCGTCGACAGTTCGGTCTTCTGCCACAAGGCCGGGTTCATCGCGGCTGCGCAGACCCGTGACGGCGCCCTCCAATTGCTCGAACTGGCACTGGCCGAGTAGTTCTCAGCTCACATTCCCAGCGCCGTCTTCACCGTCGGCCAGGAATCGTGAAGCGCGTCTTGCCAGTACGGCCACGAATGGGTGCCGTCGTTCCGATACGCGAACACTGCGGGAATCGACAACTCCCCCAACCTCGCTTCGAACAGTTGTGTGCACGTATTAGCGAGCGCCTCGAGCGGTCCGCCTTCGATGGCAGTCTGCAGTCCACTCGGGGTGAAGACGTTGTCGTATTCTCCGGGCGCACCTGTACCGGAGGACACGTAGATCGTCTTCCCACGCAGCGTTTCCGCGTTGGTGGACGGGTCGTGCTTTTGCCAGTCGGGGTCCGACGCCGGACCCCACATGTTGGTGGCGTCGCCCGCCTTGCTGGCCACGGTGAGCCGCACGGAATCCTGCGAGGACGATTCGGAGTTGTCGAGACAGCCACTGTACGAGGCCAATCCGGTATAGAGCTTCGGGTGATGTGTGATGAGGTTGGCCGCGCCGAGCGCACCCATGGACACCCCGCCGACCACATTCGTCCCATTTCCGGAAAACGCAGAATCGATCAACGCCGGAAGCTCTTCAGCGAGAAACGATTCCCACTTGTTCACACCGAGGTTCGGATCGTCGTTCTTCCAGTTGGTGTAGAAACTGCCGGTACCGCCAACAGGGAGAACGACGTTGACGTTCTTGTCGGCGAAAAACGCTTCGATGTCGGTCTTTTGAGTCCAGGTGCTTTCGGAGTATCCGGATTCCGAACCGGCACTGACGCCGTCGAGTAGGTAGAAGGACGGACGTGAACCGGCGCTCGACGCTGGATGCAGAACCTGCACTTGTACCTCGCGTCGCATGGCCGGCGACTCGACGAACACGGCACTGCGTGTGGGCGACAACTGCTCTATGCGATTGATGTGAGCCCCGGTCTGACCGGCCGAATCTCCTGGTGGGTTTTCAGGTGCCGGTTCGGCATACGCCACTCCGCCCACGACAAGCGCGAGCACGACCAACACAATCCCGACAAACCCAAATCTCCGCATCCGTCAAGCGCCCCCTGAGCATCGCACGACTACCGCTGACCCTCGATTGGACAGGACGAACGTCCCGGGGTCAACCCACTGGTTGGGATTTATTACTCGCGGGTATCCAATGGAGTTGGACAGTTCTCCACCGATGCACACACAGGTGTGGATAACTTCATTCACATCCACTTCCCAGTTGTGCATAACCTGTGGACAAAAGGATGAATTACAACAGAGTTATTCCTCCTACCTGCAACGATTCGTTTCCCCACAGTGTGCATAACTTTGTCGAACAGGGCTCGCGAGACGCCGGTTTCCGGGCGTGTCCATGCAGTTCACACCGCCGCGCCACTCTTTGTTCACAGGCACGACACCACCGGCCGACAATGCTCCCCACCCCGACTTCATACTTGTTGCATGCTGACCGCTCTGCTCGCCGCCACAGCTGTGCTCGCCCTACTGACTCTGGTCCCCGGGCCCGACATGGCCGTCGTGACGCAGGCTGCTCTCGGCGCGGGCAGATCTGCCGGTTTCCGGGTAGCGGCCGGCATCGTCTCGGGCCTTCTGGTGTGGGGTCTGTTGACCGTCCTCGGGCTTTCGGCGATCCTCGCCGCGTCGGCCGAGGCGTACACGGTGGTCAAGCTCGCCGGCGCGGCTTACCTGATCTATCTCGGTGTGCGAGCACTGTGGGAGAGCCGGACGTCGCGGATGCAACACAATGCCGACGCTCCACGATCGCAGAAGGCCGGAACGTGGAAGACGGGCTTCACCACCAACCTGCTCAACCCCAAGATCGCCGTCTTCTACACCGGACTGTTGCCACAGTTGGTTCCGGCCGGGTGGCCCACGGGACCGTCGCTTGCACTGCTGGTGCTCATCCACGCAGCCATCACCATCGTGTGGCTCAGCGGCTACGTGGTCCTTCTCTCGCGGGCACGTAGCACCTTCGAGAAGCCCCGAGTGCGACAGGCACTGGAGCGCATAACCGGAACAGTTCTTCTAGGATTCGGAGCGAAGATCGCGCTCGAAGCGCGCTGAGACGGCAATCGGAAAAGAGCAGACAGTGGGCGCGTGGGGATCGGGACCGTTCGAGAACGACGGTGCAGGGGATTTGATCGCGTCCATCGGGCACGGTGATTTCACCTTCGAATCGGTGAAGTGGGCATTCGAAGACGACTACCTCGAGGTCGACGGCGGCCAAATCGCCGTCGCCTTGCTCGAATTGGTACTGATCGTGCGTGCCGACCGCAAACGTGACCCTGCCACCCAAGACCTCGATCTCGACTCCTTCACCTCGGCCCTGACCAGTGAACGGCTCACCTGGCTGATCGAAATGGTGGAGCGCACCATCGCATCGACCGATTCGGAACTGTTCGAGCTGTGGGACGAGCAGGGACCGGAAGAGCTTGCGTCGTGGCGCGTTCCCGTCGTGGACGGTCTCGAGGATTTGCGCGTTCTGTCGGTTCAGTAGCCCGCCGACGGATCGATTACCGCAGCGAGGTCCCCACCCGCAGCGAATCGAGCGACGTTGGCGGCCACGTGATCTGCCAGCACACGCGTGAGCGTCGTAGCCGGGTTGGCGACGTGCGGCGTGATGATCGCGTTGGGCAGCTTCCACAACCGGTGCCCGTCCGGCAGCGGCTCGGGGTCGGTGACGTCCAGTGCCGCACCGCCGATCGAACCAGCTTCGAGAGCATCGACCAGCGCGTCCGTGTCGACCAGGTTGCCACGTGCGATGTTCACGATCCAGCTCGACTCCGACATCTGGTCCAATTCAGCCTTGCCGACCAGACGCCGCGTCGCGGACGTCGACGGTGCTGCGATCACGAAGTGATCCGCCCGGGACCAGATTTCACCGGTTCGATCGGCCGAGAGCGTTTCGGAAGCACCTTCGACGGGGGTGCCCGAGCGGGTGACGGCGATGACTCTGACCTTGGACGCGGCGAGGTACGGGATCAGCGCACGGCCGATTCCGCCGCAACCGATGATCGCCACTGTCGAGCCCTGCAAGGTGCCAACCCGTGGATCGAACTCTTCTTTTCGCCACGACTGCGCCGCCAATTGTTCGGGGAGAGAACGCACTCCGGCGAGGAGGAGCATCATCGTATGTTCGGCAACATTGCCCGCGTACGCCCCGGCAGCGGACGTCCAGACCCGCTTGTCGTCGATCACGTCGGCATCGAACCATGGCTCGATCCCGGCGAAGGGCAACTGCACCCAGCGAACCGAGTCAGGTAGCGACGACGGGAACGTGTCCGGACCATGTACCCAGACCACGCCCTCTGCCTCGGCTAGTGGAACGAGAACCCCACCGACTCCGCGAATTCCGTCGGCAATGTGCGGATCCTCGACGGGGCCGAGATGGATGCGAGGGGCGCTGGAGTCTGTCATGTAGGTGCGTTCCTTCGAGAGTGGCGGGGCGGTCGGATCAACTCATCGGTGTGCCCCAGCGTACGGGCGCCTCGCCAATTCGGCCCGTCTAGCCGTTCGCCTTTGCGATCGAATCCTTGCCTTCGGCCGCTCCGCCCTCGATGGTGTCGTGCTGGATAGGAACGAACTTCTTCTTCGGCAGCAGGAACAGCCACGTCGCGAAGACGAACGGGCCCGTTCCGGCCGGCAGGCTGATCGGAGCAAAGGCAGACACCAGCGTGCCGTGGATGACAACAGTCACCAGTACTCCGAAGACGGTGTAGACGAACACACGCCACGACGGGTTGTAGAACACCGATCCGAGAGCAATTGCCGTCAGCACCGAACTGAGCCCGTAGAGACCATTGCCGATGTCGACGGTGTTTGCGCCCAGCGCCAGTACCGAACCCATCGCTATCGCGGAACCGATGAGCGCGAACAACGCCGCCCAACGCGACGCGACCAGCAGCGCGATCACGAAGATAATGCCGGTGACGGTGTTGTTGATCAGAAAGATCTGGGAGACGTTGCGGAACAGCGTGTCCCACAGGAAGCTGAAAGTGATGTCGGCATGAACTGACGCCTCCCCGATGTGCTGGGGAAACTGGCCCGCGCTGAGGTCTGACGTTTCGATCCGCAGGAACTGAAACGCCGCAAGAAGGAAGAACCAGTTGACGAGGTTGAACGGAAAGGTCAGCGCCGGTACGCCCCACGTCTTGAAGACATTGGCAACGGCCAGGAACGCGATCGTCGACGCGGCAGCTCCCACCACGAGGTAGATCCACAGCATCACGCCGCCGGCAAGGAACGTCGGAAAGGCAGCTCCCACAAGAACTCCGTTGTATCCGTACAGGCCGATACGCATCGAATCGTCGTCGGAGTGCAGCATCATGCCGGTGACGGTGGATACCACCAGACCCACCACGGCACCGATCGCGACGGTGATCGTGTCCGCGGCTATCGCGCCCCAGAAGATACCGACCAGAAACAGCAGGCCCGTCAGCGCATTGCCCTGGAACATCACCTGCCCGGAGCCTTTGAGATTCGTGTCGATGAATCTGAGCACGACGTTCTTGTCCGCGACGTCGTCCCACGGTTTGGTGATGGTGGTCATCGCGCGTTCCTCGATCCCTATCAGGCAATCCGCGTCATCCCCAGAGCGGGACGGGCGGAATGGTGGTGTCCAGAACTGCCTTTCGTACCAGAGACCAGAAATCACGGACCTTCGCCTTGACGGGTTCGCTCTCCGGACCGAGGACTTTGAAGATGAGACCGGCGTCGTTCGGTAGCCGGCTCGCCCCGGAGACGACCTTGCCGTCACGGCCCGGAACTATCTCCTCGAGAATGGCGTCGGCGTGCTCCTTCGGTGTCAGTAGGATGACATTGCCGAAGACGTCGTGGTCGCCCATGATTCCGCCGTATCGCACGGGGAAGCGTGCCGGTTCGATCACCAACTTCTCGGTGAAGAGATTCTTCCCGTCCGGGCGCTTCGCCTTGATCAAGGTGGAGTACAGGTCGTAGACGAACATCTCTCCGCCGTCGTGATACTTGCGACCCGGCATCACGATCTCCGAGAACAACAGCGTTGCAGTCGGATCCACCGTGATGTCGGTGCGCGCGTAGTACCTCGCGCTGCGGTGTGGGATCGTCACTCCCGGCATCAGTTCGAGATACGAATTCTCGGCCAGCACCACTTTCTGGAGTTGTGACGCGTGATTGGCATCCATCCGGTGGACTTTGGTAGCCGACTGGGTGGTCACGTGTGCAAGGGAACCTGGCTCCATTTCGATGGTCAGGAACAGTCGATCACCTTGCAGCACACTGCCGGAGGTCGAGATCATGTAGACGCACGGCATGGTCGGCAACGCTTCGTCCCAGTACAGCGCCTGCTGAACCAGCAGCGGTGTCTTGCGGTACATGTCCCGCAGGATCGTCTTGTCGCCGCGGTCGACAAATCGCATCTCGAGAACCCCGGTCTTACCGACCTTGCCAGCAGGCGCCTGCTTCGGCTGGTCCTGGTACTGATCGAGTTCCGGGATGGTCGGGATCGGCCCCGGGAGCGACCGCGATGCTCCCGGGACGGGCGGTGCACTCACGGTACGCTCGCTCCCACTTCCTCTTCGTCGAAGAGGACTCCGTGCACGATGAGGTCCACCACGTCCTTGATGCCTTCCCCTGTCATGCAATTGGTGAAGACGAACGGCTTGTCTCCCCGCATTCCCTTGGAGTCGCGATCCATGACTCCGAGATCTGCGTTGACGTACGGTGCGAGATCGGTCTTGTTGATGACCAGGATGTCGGACTGCGAGATTCCCGGACCGTTCTTGCGCGGAATCTTGTCGCCTGCGGCTACGTCGATGACGTAGATGAAGAAGTCGACCAAAGCAGGGCTGAACGTCAGTGTGAGGTTGTCGCCACCACTTTCGATGAAGACCACGTCGGTGTCCGGGAACGTTTTCTCCATGTCCTCGACCGCCGCGAGATTCATACTCGGGTCTTCGCGGACGGCGGTGTGTGGGCAGGCTCCCGTCTCCACGCCGACGATACGTTCCTCCACGAGAACACCTTTGAGAGCCTTGCGCACATGCTTGGCATCTTCGGTGGTGACCACGTCGTTGGTGATGATCAGAACGCTGGTGCCCCGCTTGATGAACTCCGGCGTGATCGCCTCGATGAGTGCGGTCTTACCCGAACCCACGGGTCCGCCGATTCCGATGCGCGTTGTCTTCTTCATCGTTCTCCTTCTAGTTCATGAACATTCGGACGTGCGCCTTGACGTGAACCGCAGCCAGAATGTCGATCATCGGGGCGAAATTGGACATGTCGTCGAGTCCGTAGTCACGCACTGCGGCGTACTCACGGCCGGCGCTCTGATTGACCTCGAACAGAATCTCTTGCGTCGTGAGGTGATCGACTCGGACGATACGAAGGGCAGCGCCGAGCAACGTCATCGCGACACCGTACTGATTGACCGTGAAAGCGTCCTCTTCCGGAGAACCCATCTCCGCGAAAGCAATTCCGAGGCCGACGGGGTAGGTACCCGGCGTCTCCCCCGATGCGATCGCGGCCAACCACTTGTTGAACAGGGTCTCACCGGCCAAGCGCCCGCCGAGTTCGGCCAACTTCTTACCCATGCGGGTACTCATCGTGCGTGCTTCTTCGTTGAGTTTGCGTTCGATCACTGCATGATCAGCGGCGAGGATCGCCGAGAAATCACCGGCGGTCGCGCCCCGGTGCGCCGCGAGTACGGCGATACCGTCGCACGTCGCGCCCTGATGGGCGGCCGAGAGCACAAACTCCCGCAGCGACGGACCACCCGTGACAATTCCCTGCGCCACGGCCGATTCCAAACCGTTGGAGAACGAGAAGGAACCGACCGGGAACATGGAATCGGAAAACTGCATCATCCGCATCGCGCGGTTGATGCTGAGCCCGGATCCCTCAGACGAGAGGGTCATGGGTATGCCCCTCGCCCTCACGCGCGGCCGCACCGAACAAACGGCGTGCCTCGTGTGGAGCGATGTAGGGAATGACCTCGGCACCCGGGATGAAGGTGTACTCGATGCCCTCGAAAGCATGTGTCCGCATCACCGAGCCCATGACCGCCTTGTCGACCGTCAACGGAACGTAGACCTTCATTCCCTTCACCACGGCAGGCCAGTGCTGGTTACCCACGGCATGTCCCAACTCCAGGCACGTCTGAATCATCTTCTCGGGCGTGACGTCGACCAGTGCGCTCAGGTCGATCTCCAACACGTCCTTGAGGTTGATCCTGGCCACGACGACGGTGTTCGCCGGCTCGTCCCACAGCAGAATGTCGCCGTCCTGCAACTGAATACCCCGATCGAGCGAGACGGCCAATTCACGGCCACCGATCGTGGTGCGTCGTAGCCGACTCTTCTGCGCTTCCCACTGATCGAGCGACAAGACGTCGACTACCGCATTGTCGAGTCGACCGACCCACTCCTCGTCGGTCTCCTTCCCGAGCAGCGCGTCGATTCGCGTCGGCTTTCCGCTCGGCGCGGTCATCTCGCCGTGCGTGTGTGGCGTCGCATCGGCGCCGTGCGTGTGTGTGATTGTTCCCGACACAGGAGACCCCTAACTGAAGAAGTAAAGTTGGTTCAAGCGAATGGATTCGGCAGGTTCGACGTATGCGTGGACGCCGTCCGCAGTCACCGCGAAGGTCTCCGGGTCCACCTTGATTTCCGGAGTGGCCGAGTTGCGAACCAGATCACGCTTGGTGACTGTTCTGGTTCCCTCGACAGCAACAACCTGACGTTCGAGACCGAGCCTGTCCTTGATGCCGTCGTCGAGTGCCGCTCGCGAGACGAACGAGACCGAACTCTGCGGCAACGCCTTACCGAATCCACCGAACATCGGCCGGTAGATCACCGGTTGTGGTGTCGGGAGCGATGCATTCGGATCTCCCATGGCGTGCCAGCTGATCAGACCGTTCTTGATGATCGTCTTCGGCTTCGCGCCGAAGAATGCGGGCTCCCAGAGAACAAGATCCGCCATCTTCCCGACACCGATCGACCCGACCACATGCGAAAGACCGAACGTCAAAGCTGGATTGATCGTGACCTTCGCGACGTAGCGCAACACGCGGAAGTTGTCGTGTGTCGGCGAATCCTCGGGCAGCTTGCCGCGGGACCGCTTCATGCAGTCCGCTGTTTGGATCGCGCGTAGCCAGTTTTCTCCAACCCGGCCCATCGCCTGTGAGTCACTCGAGAACATCGAGATGACGCCCATGTCCTGCAGTACGTTCTCGGCACCGATCGTCTCGGCGCGAACGCGGGACTCGGCAAACGAAACATCCGAGGGCACTTTGGGATTGAGGTTGTGACAGACCATGATCATGTCGAAGAGTTCGGCCTGAGTGTTGATGCCGTACGGCAACGTCGGATTGGTCGACGCCGGAAGTACGTTGTCCTCTCCCGTCACTCGCAAAATGTCGGGTGCGTGACCGCCACCCGCGCCCTCGCTGTGATAGGTGTGAATCGTACGGCCTTCGAAGGCCGCGATAGTGTCCTCGACGTATCCGGCCTCGTTGAGGGTATCCGTGTGAATGGCGACCTGAACGTCCATTTCGTCTGCCACCCGCAGAGACTCACGAATTGTGGCCGGTGTCGCGCCCCAGTCCTCGTGGACCTTCAGACCGGCCGCACCGGCCTTGATCTGTTCGACCAGCGACTGATGCCCGGACGAGTTCCCCTTGCCCAACATGCAGACGTTGACCGGCAAACCCTCGTTGGCCTTGAGCATCATCTCCATGTTCCAGATACCGGAAGTGATGGTGGTGCCGTTGGTTCCGTCGGTCGGGCCGATACCACCACCGATCAGCGTCGTCACTCCCCCACTGAGTGCGTGGTACGCCTGCTGTGGTGACACGAGGTGAACGTGTGGATCGATGCCGGCGGCAGTGAGGATCATCTGCTCACCGGAAATCGCGTCGGTCGCCGGACCGGTGGTCAGCCCCGGGGTGACGCCTTCCATCGTGCTGGAGTTTCCCGCCTTGCCCCAGCCGACGATCTTGCCGTCCTTGATTCCCACGTCTGCCTTGACGACACCGATGGTTGCATCGACGATGACCACGTTGGTGATCACGAGGTCGAGGGCACCGTCGATGCTGCACGACTCCGGATCCTGGCCCATGCCGTCGCGCAGCGTCTTGCCGCCGCCGTAGATCGACTCGTCTCCGATGGTTCGAAGATCTTCCTCGACCTCGATGTACAGGTCGGTGTTGCCGAGCCTGATCTGGTCACCCGTGGTGACCCCGAACAGACCCGAATACTCTTGTCTCGAAATGCTTGTCATGGGTGTTGCTCTCCTTCGTCCGCCGTGAACGAGAATCAGTCGGTTTGAGGTTCGGACAGGAAGCCGAGTTCTTCGGCACGCTGGACGGCTCCGGGGAGCCTCGGCCGGTAGGCAGCGTGGGTCGGCGCCCAACCGTCGACAAGTCCGTTGAAGCCTTGAACCCGTTGCTTGCCGCCGAACGGCACCAACGTCACTTCCTTCTCGTCGCCCGGCTCGAATCTGACCGCCGTGCCCGCTGGAATATCGAGGCGCCAGCCGAAGGACTGTTCACGATCGAACGACAACGCGCGATTGACTTCCATGAAGTGATAGTGCGAACCCACCTGGATGGGACGGTCACCGGTATTTCGGACCCGCAGCTTCAAACGCGGACGACCCTCGTTCAGTTCGATCGGCTCGTCCCGCAACACGTATCCGCCGACCGGCACTTTCTTCTCGCCACCGGAATCCTTCTTCGTCGATTTGCTTGCCATCTTGGAGTGCTCCTGACATCTCGGTCGGGCTACTGGATCGGAGAGTGCACGGTGACGAGCCGGCTACCGTCGAGGAACACCGCCTCGACCTGCACACGCGGAATCATCTCCGCGACACCTTCCATCACATCGTCGACCGTCAAGGCGTGCGATGCGTCGGCCATGACCTCCTCGAGGGTCTTGCCCTCCCGAGCTCCCTCCAGAGCGGCTGCAGTGATGACTGCGACGGACTCCGGATGATTGAGTTTGAGCCCCTTTGCCTTTCGCCTCAGTGCGACATCCGCCAACATGAGAATTGTCAGCTTGTCGAGTTCTCGCGGTGTCAGATGCATTCCGAACGCTCCTTGTCGATCATGCGGTAACTCCCTGTCGTCGAATACATGTCAGCTCCCCTGTTCCGTCGCTTCGGTGAGAGGTTCGGCCGCCTGCTGGACGAAACCGCTCCTCCTGCCGCCCGAGTACTCGTTGATCGCGTCCAGAACCGCCTGGGCATGTTCCGACGCGACCAGCACCTCGACACGCAACCGCTCCGTGAACACGACGTCGTTGCGTTGCCCGCGAAACTTGAGCGAGGCCGAGCCGCTCGCGGAGACATGCGCTTCCGATACGACTATCGATTCCGCTCCGGCAGCCAGCAGCGCCTCCCGTAGCTTCTCGGACTCGATGGTCTGCAATACCGCGGTGATGAGTTCGTGCTTCGGGGCGCCGAGGTTCGGAACAAGTTTTGCCCCCTCGACCAGGACCCCCGAGTCGAACCCGCTGGTCTGCGGCGCACCACCGGCGTCGACGAATGCGGCGTTGTAGCGGTATGCGTCCATGCCTTGCTGACGACGGTCGATGTCCACCTGGTCTTTCGGGGCCAGCTTGAGACCGATGGTCTTCTCGATGCCCGTGGCGATCAGCCAGGTCACCACGAACGAGAAAGCGATGACGACGATCAACGCCAGCGCCTGCTCGCCGAGTAGTCCTGCGCCGCCGCCGAAGAAGAGTCCGTCGCGGCCGATCGAATTGATCGCCTTTTCGCCGAACAAACCGAGAAGGAGTGAACCGAGGATGCCGCCGATGAAGTGGACCGCGATGACGTCGAGCGCGTCGTCGAACTTGAAGATCGACTTGAGCGCGAGCGCGAAGTGGCAGACCAGTCCGGCAAGCGCGCCGATCGCCAACGCGGAGAAGGTGCTGACGAAGCCGGCGCAAGGGGTGACGGTCGCGAGACCGGCTACCGCGCCGGTGATTCCGCCGATCGCCGTGGCCTTGCCCTCGGTGTACCTTTCGATGACGAGCCAGACGACCATACCGCCCGCTGCGGCGATGTGAGTGTTCATCAAGGCCTGTGCCGCAACACCATCGGCAGCCAATCCGTCGCCCGCGTTGAATCCGAACCAGCCGAACCACAGGATGCCTGCGCCGATCAACGCCAGAGGCACCGAGTGCGGGACTGCCTCGGCGTTGGGCCATCCCGGACGTTTACCTACCACCAGCAAGATTGCCAGGGCGGCGGCGCCGGCGGATGCGTGGACGACAATTCCGCCGGCCCAGTCCTGAGCTCCGCGGAGCGCCAACCAGCCTTCGGGATTGAAGAGCCAGTGCGCAATCGGGGGGTAGACGATGATCGACCACAGCACGAGCAGAACGGCCCAGCCCAAGGGCTTGAGCCGGTTTGCGGTCGCACCGGTGATCAGCGCAGGCGTGATGATCGCGAACATCATCTGATAGACCACGAACGCCAGAGTCGGTACCGCGACTGCACCTTCGATCAGGTGGAAGCCCGGGGCGGCGGCAGTGTGTATGTCCTGCAAGCCGAACAATTTGAGGTCACCGAGGAAGCCGGAACCCCAGTCTCCACTGAACGCGAAGCTGTATCCGAACACGACCCAGGTAATCGAGACGAGTCCGAGTGGGACGAGGTTCTGCTGCAACATGACGAGCGCACTGCTACCACGCACCAGACCGGCGTAGAAGAAGGCGAGTCCGGGAACCATGAAGAGAACCAGACCCGCGGAGATCAGCACCCACGCCGTGTCCCCACTGTCTATCACTGCTTCGGCTAACACCATTTCCATCGACATCGACGACCTCCGAGCATTATTCGGACCTGAACAAAGTCATTGGTTAGAGCAGCAATTCGCGATGTTCCGGTTCGCTGCGACAGTTACGCTACGCCCCATAGTTGCACCTTCTCAGCAAAATCGGGGGAACATCCGGTTTTCACGTTTAGTAGAGCATTGTTCTGGGAAAAGATGGGACTTTGCCTAAACATTGCGGACGCTCCACAACCTGCAATTGCGAGACTAAATCTCGCCGAAAGTGGTTTAAGTCCTGCAAAATGGGGAACGTAGCCGCAGGTGAGCGCCACTTTCGGAGCAGAAATGCCGTTTCCAGCTCGGGACTTAGCTCCCTAACCAAGACAATCGCGAGCACCTTATGCGATTACCAACGTCGGTGACCCGCCTATCCAATCGGGTAGGTAATTTCACCGAACATCTTCTCACCTGTTCAGATGATTAACCTTCACCGCACTGAGGGCAATCCTGTCGTTAATATGTTCTTAATCCGTACTGGATATTTCGACTGGAAGATCAAAGATCACCTTTCGATAACCTTTGAAGGTGAAATGACTTTCGCTGTAACTCTTTTGTTATGCAGAACCCTAGAGGGGAGGATTGATCCCACCAGGCGAGCACTCGGATGCCGGACAAAGTCAGCCACTTCGACGGCTCCCCCGCCTTTGTGTCGACCTCGAACCACACCCGCCCCGGTTGGCGACCGGCCTGGAGCCACGTCCCATCCGAGGCTCGAGCGGCCCGGATCATCTCGATCGCGTCCGCCATTCGCGGATCAGGCTCATTTCCATCCGACAACGACGCTTCGCGGAAGTAGTCGGCTGCGTTGAGCACGTTGTAACGCCACCGGAACGGGTACGCGAACCGGCCGATCCAGTCCCCCACCGGTTCCCCGGTCGAGAGTCTCCGGAACAGACCGCGCTGCAGCAAGAATTCCTCACCGGATCGTCGAGCCGCGCGCGTCTCAATTGTTCCCCCGGTCGCGATCTCGTACGCGAGAAGCCCTTTGAGTGAATTGAGGGTCGAATGGAACGACGATCGGGTCGAACCTTCGATCCACTCGCAGTTCCAACCACCATCCGGAAGTTGATGCCGCACAAACCAATCAGCCAGTTCATCAACGCGCATGTCGAGCCACACACCGTTTGCCACCGTCCAGGCGTTGATGCAGCAATCGACCTCACCGTCCCAGTACGGCCGGCCCTCGTACTCCCAGCGACAGTTCTCCGCGAGCAGTTCTGCGGTACGACGCTCCCGCAGAACACTGGCGTCGAGGCCCCACTCCCGCAATGAGTTGAGCGTCCAGGTTGTTGCCGTCCAGGGTTGCGAACTTTGTTCTGCTGCTTCGGGTCCCGCAAAGTCGAATTCAGCCGGGAAGAACGCCCCACCCGCCCATTGGCCGTCTCGGTCCTGCAATGAAAGCAGGCGTGCACCAAATCCTTCGGTGGCGATCGACGCGCGCGTCGCCGCCCACACAGTGGGCGCTTCGTTCACCAGGTCGCGCTCCACCTGCCACCGAATCGCTGGATCCGAATCGAGGAGCCACGCGAGCAAGTCGATTCGGGATGCCATCTGGCAATACTATCGAAAGGCGAAGCAGGCCATCCGGTTAACACATTTCTCGCCGTCTGATGCAATGGTGAATTCCAGACCCGTTGCGGGGCCTACACCGGGTAACCCAACGCCGCCCGCACCGCCACGATGTCGGCGGCAGCGACCTCCATTGGCTTGTCCCCCAACCGAACCAACGTGCCAATGGGCAGTTCCTCCACCACCGCAGATTGGGGGAGTTTGCTGCGATCGAACGTAACTCCTGAATGGAAGTATGTTTCCCATCCCACCTCCACCTCACCTTTCGACCGATTCTGAAGGTGCCGGTAGTCGCCGATGCTCCACCGAGCCCGATCCGGATCCCAATGCTTGACGATCACTCTCACGATCGCGTCTCCGATATCCGGGTCGAGCAACCGCCGGGTACTGTCGGTGAGCTGCTTCTCCGTCGGCAACGACACCCGGACACTGTTGGGAGCACTGGTTTCCAGCCCGCCGACCCAGGCACCGACCCGGCGCGCGGTCCCGTCCTCGGGCGACAAGTCGATGTCGTAACCCGGTCCCGGGGTGTCCGAATACCCCATCTCCTTCGAGCGGGAATACTCGAAGATTCGCACCAACCCGTCCACACTGAGATCTGCTGGCACCTTGTCGAACTCGGCAGTCGAGACCCACGGCAACGCCAACCCCGGGTCGACCGCTTCCAGATCATCGAGGAAAGCCCGCATCGTCTGCGCCACCTCCTGACTCGACTGCACCCGCGTGCCCCAATATCCGATCACGGTCGGCCATCGCCCGACTATGCTCATCGCCCCGTCCTTTCCAACCACTGCGTAATAGTCTCCGTCCGACTACGTGTCGCGACATGAGCAAGGGTCGGCGGTCACGCGGCGTCTTAGACCGGGTAACCCAGTGCTTCCCGCACCGCCAGGATGTCGGCAATATCGACGTCTAACGGTTTCTCGCCCAACCGAATCAACGTTCCGTTGGGGAGTTCCTCCAGCACAGCGACGACGGGCAGTTTGCTGTGATCGAGATCGATCCCGGACCGAATGTATGTCTCCCACCCGACTTCCACCTCTCCAGCCTTTTTCCCTTGGGCTTTCTGGTATACCGGCGTTCCCCAACGGGCTTTGTCTGGAGACCACTGTTCGATGATCGCTTTCATGATGGCGTCACCGACGCCTGCGGTTAGCAACCGCGATGCCTCCCCGATTGCTTGTTTCTCCGGGGAGAGGGTGACGTTGACGATATTCGGAACCCTCGGGACAGTCCGGCCAAGAGAGAATTGGATTCGCAAGAACTGGTATCTGTCCGGATGCAACAAACTCACGATGTAGCCAAGGTCGAAGGCCGCAACGGATTGCCCTTCGACATCCTTCGCTGCCCGGAAGATTTTCGCTAGGCCTTCCACGCTTAGATCGGTCGACTCGAAGGCAGTCTCGGGCGAAAACACCCAAGCTTGTCCAAGTGCTGGATCAATGTTCCTCAGACTATGAAGAAACGAGAACACCTCCGCTGCAATGCCTTCTACCGGTTGCGTCCGAGGGCCCCAATACCCGATCACTGTCGCGCCACGATCCGAATTCATCGACCTTTCCTTTCCAGCCACTCTGCGATCGTCATAGTCGTTCTCGGCAAATCATTGTCATTGAACAGTTGTGGTCCGGGTTGCTGCGGAGCGCCGGGGGCATCCGGATTCACCGGCACCTGACCGACATCAGGCAGAGTCGGCACACTTGGTTCCTCGGTGCGACCTGGCGAGGGAGCCTCCAGGGTGGAGTTCTCGGGTCTCGGGTTCGACCCCGGATCGCCAATCCCACCGGGCGAGAGTGATTCCCACTCGCCACGATCGGGATCGCCGGGAAAGTGGGTTGCGAGGGTTCCGGAATCGCAGGATCCGGGCGTGCAGGTTCATTCACGGACGGAACAGAGGGTTGATCATGCTCGGCAGGTGGAACTGTGCCGCCGATGGCGGGTATGCCGCGCGGTGGCACTCCACCCGGAGCGTCGATCAGCTGGTGCGTAGCCGGATCGGGATCGCGGCGCGGTAATTGCGGGCAGGCTGGTCGGTCCGCGCCATCCCTACCTGCAGGCAGCCCCGAGTGCGCCCAACGTAGGGCTCACAGCCGTCTGAAACCTTTGGGTAGAGGAATCTCCGGTCGTTCGGTCGGCAGTCCTGCTGCTGCGCGGATGCTTCGGATGTCCTCGACGGTTACCGGCGTGGACAGATTCTTCTGGATGACGATTGTGCCGTCCTGGTAGGGAAATGCCTCCACGCTGGGCGGGAGCTGCGTTTCCTTGATCGGCAACTCAGGACCGAAGTAGGTGCAACTGCCCACGATCGCGTCACCCGGTACGTTGAACTGAGGCGATGATTCGGTTCGGCGGTAGAGCACGGTGACACGCGAGTCCCAGATGTCGGCTAGTCCCTGTACGAGCTTCGATGCCAGCGAAATCAGTGATTCGTCGGCAAAGGCACATGCGAATGCGCCGGACCCTGAGGTGCCCCCGAAACTAACAACGACTTTGACGTCTCCAGCGGGTGAATACAGGGTCATATGTCGTCCCAATGAGAGGGGATAAATACCGCCGGTGGCATCAGGCGATCGTCTGCGCTCGAACAATGCGGCTTCGATCGATTTTTCCGTCGGAGGTACAAGGATCTGACGGATATTCGACGCCAAGGCTTGCTCGAGTCCGGCACCGTCGGGGAGGGCATCGCCTACTGTTTGGTACAAGTCGACGTCGAAGACAGGATCGATGTCGCGAAGCAATCGTAGCGAACGTGCAACGAGCGCGGCCGTGACGGCCTCGCTTTCAGGCGCACCCTTTCGTGGAATGACCTTCACTGTCAAGCCCACCGTAGGATTGCGGCGCAGTGATGACGTAGGCACTTTCACTCCCCTCCAAATACGATGATGTTGATGTTCTCCATCCCGATGACCTCGTCGAACGCATCCTCCATTATCTGAGCAGCTTGTTCTTAAGAACACCATCACCTGCGGACGTGAGCTTGGCCGTAACTTCTGGTGTCACAGCCGGCGCGAGCCTTTCGGTAGGCGAACCTCCGGTCGTTCGGTCAGCAGGCCGACTGCTGCACGGATGCTTCGGATATCGTCGGCAACCAACGGGGCGCGTGGATCACGCTGGATGACGATCGTTCCTTCTCTTGTACGGAAAAGCTTCGACAGTGGGTGGGATCTGCGTTTCGTTGATCGGCATCTCAGGGCCGAAGTAGGTGCAACTGCCCACCGTTGCGTCGCCGGGCACGTTGTACTGAGGTGTGAGCTCCGCATCCCGGTAGAGCACGGCCGTGGGAGCGTCCCAGATATCGGCCATACCTTGGACGAGTTTCAATGACAGTGAGATCAGAGATTCATCGGCGAAGCCCCCTGGGTACGGCCAGATGAAGGTGCAAAGTAAGGAACCTGCTCCTGCCGTACCCCCGAATCCGATGAGAATTTCGATGTTTCCGTTGTCGGTGAACAACCTGAGTTGATGCCCGAATGAGAGTGGGTAAATCCCGCCTGCGGCATCAGGAGACTTTCTGCTCTCGATCATTGCGGCCTCGAGGAGGCCTTCTGCCTGAGGCGTGAGGATCCGCCCACCATTCAATGCCAGAGCCTGCTCGACCGTAACGCCGTCGGGAAGGTCATTCCTCACGGAGCGATACATGTCGACGTCAAAGACTGGGTCAAGCTTTCGAAGGAACTGCAGTGACCGCGCTGCCAGCACTGCGGTGACCGATTCGGCTTCCGGCGGCCCCTTCCGCGCCATGACTTTCACGGTCAACCCGGACGCCGGATCGCGACGTAAAGATGAAGCAGACAACGTCACTCCTGCTCGAAGACGATCGACCAATCGGAACAGTCTCTGGCGCTACACCGGGTAACCCAACGCCGCCCGCACCGCCACGATGTCGGCGGCATCGACCTCCATTGGCTTGTCCCCCAACCGAATCAACGTGCCAGTGGGCAGCTCCTCTACCGCCGCAGATTGGGGCAGCGCGCTGCGATCGAACGTAACTCCGGAATGGAAGTACGTTTCCCATCCCACCTGGATCTGACCTCTAACTCGCGGTTGCAGATCGAGGTAGTCGCCGATGCTCCACCGAGCCCGATCCGGTTCCCAATGCTTGACGATCACTTTCATG
Organism: uncultured Rhodococcus sp.; assembly: GCF_963525155.1. Lineage (NCBI taxonomy): Bacteria > Bacillati > Actinomycetota > Actinomycetes > Mycobacteriales > Nocardiaceae > Rhodococcus > uncultured Rhodococcus sp. Next base: position 61,485 of record NZ_CAURKP010000002.1, on the reverse strand, counting down.
ATCGCGTCCCCGACATCCGGTTCGAGCAACCGTCGCAATTCGGGGGGAACATCCTTCTCCGTCGGCAACGACACCCGGACACTGTTGGGGGCACTGGTTTCCAGCCCGCCGACCCTGGCGATGATCCGCCGCGCGGTCCCGTCTTCGGGTGACAAGTCGACGTCGTAGCCCGGTCCCGGGGTGTCCGAATACCCCATCTCCTTCGAGCGGGAATGCTCGAAGATTCGCACCAACCCGTCCACGCTGAGATCTGCTGGCACTTTGTCGAACTCGGCAGTCGAGACCCACGGCAACGCCAACCCCGGGTCGATCGCTTCCAGATCGTCGAGGAAGGCCCGCATCGTCTGCGCCACCTCCTGACTCGACTGCACCCGCGTGCCCCAATACCCGCCCACTGTCGGCCGCCGCCCGAAAAAGCTCATCGCCCCGTCCTTTCCAACCATTGCGCAATAGTTTCCACCGTGACACCGACGACGTTCTCGTCGTCGAAGCCTCTCAAGGCGAGTTCAGCATATTGTTCGTTGAGCATCACCCACACGAGCTCAGCGTCCATCCCGGCTTGTGCGAGGGCATCGAGCTGCGCCTGAGCGGTCTTGGGCCAATCTTTTTGCCAAACACGGCCCCGGAAGTCCGTTACGTAAGGTTCACCGTTCCGGTCGAAGATGAAGTCGTAGATGTGTTTCGCATCGACGATGACGTTCATGTCCGGGAACCAACCGTCGAACTTGAGCTCACCGTTCTTCCCGGCATCGAATGGCAAGATGAACGCGAACTGCCCGTCCACCAGCGTGACGAGTTCCTGAAATACCCGAGAAGGCCTCAACCTCCGAGCGGCGTCGTACCGGAGACCTTCGCCTGCATCACCCCATACCCCGACATCGGTGCCATCCCGATCACCGATGATCCGGGACTGCAACGTACGCAGATCCAACGGGCCGACTCCTTCGACCTCCACGATGTCCGGCGGTGTTTCGCCGGGTGCGAGTTGCGGTGGTTTTTCTCGTGCGAACGGCATCCACCACAACGGATCCTGTTCAACCCCTGGTCCCTCCGGGCTGTCAGGCTGTGTGGGAGGCATCGTGACCGCGGGTCGCTGCGTCGGATCCTCGATGACGCCAGGGCTGGGAATGGTGCTCGGATCGGTGGCGAAGGGGTCGAATTCCGGTGGGCCGGGTTGCTGTGGAGCGCCGGGAGCATCCGGATTCACCGGCACCTGACCGACATCGGGCAGAGTCGGCACACTCGGTTCCTCGACGTGACCTGGCGAGGGAACATTCGGGGTAGAAATTCCTGGTGTCAGGTTCGGCCCTGGATCACCGATCTCCCCCGGCGTGGATGGTTCCCACTGGCCGCGGTCGGGATCGCCGGGCGAAGTGGGTTGCGAGGGTTCCGGAATCGTGGGATCCGGGCGTGCAGGTTCATTCACGGAAGGGATCGTGGGGTGGTCATGTTCGGCAGGTGGAACTGTGCCGTCGATGACGGGTATGCCGCGCGGTGGCAGTGTGCCCGGCCGGGGAATGTTTTGAGCAGGGGTCGATGGTGAAGTAACCGGGGGCCGGGTGGGTGTTGTCCGGTTCGAGACGATCAGGTCTTCGGCCCGGATCGCGCCGACGGCCAGACGGGCCCCGCGCAGCGGTGGGACGACGAAGCTCATGATCTCGTCGGTGTAGGGCTGATCGAAAGCGACACCGGGGTCCAGATGCTGCGCGTCGCCTATCCGAACTGGTTCGCCGGTGCTCCAATCGTACAAGGACAGTTCCGAGTTGGAATGGTCGAAAACCTGGTAGGGGCGTCCCTGCTCGTCGTAGGTGACCTGCAGGTCGTGCTCTTCTCCCTGCGCGTCGGTGTACGTCCAGCTCCACACGTTCGGCACCTTCGAAGGTGTGCCGGACCAGTTGGTTCCGTTTTCGTCCGTGAACGAGACGTCGCTGACAGCGGGTTCGGTGGTGTAGTCCTGCCCGCCGATGTTCGAAGTGATCGGCTCCTGGGTTTGGTCGGCGAGTATTGCGTCGCCGACGGGGTTTCCGGTTCCTGTTTCGGTGATCGGTGGTTCGGAGACCTCGGAGTTAGGGTCACCGGACATGAGATGGCCGAGGTCTGAATCTGCCGGGTCCGCAGGTTCTGTGGTGTAGTCGTGCCCGCCGATGTTCGAAGTGATCGGCTCCTGGGTTTGATTGGCGAGTATTGCGTCGCCGACGGGGTTTCCGGTTCCTGTGTCGGTGATCGGTGGTTCGGAGACCTCGTGGTTGGGGTCACCGACCATGAGCTGCTCGAGGCCTGAATCTGCCGGCTCCGGGGGGTTGGCGGCGAGGACGTTTTGTGCGTCCCTGCGGGCTTGTTCGCCCTCCGGGGTCATCGGGCCGATGAAGTTCGCCTGCGCTTCGAGCGCAGCACGTTCTTCCGGTGTCAGCTCCGGGTCGGCGAGGATCGGGTACAGCAGGTTCTCGATGCCTGCGGTGTCGACGACCTGGACGAGTTGCCCGTCCCGGATCTCGTAGTGCGTCGGAACAGGAGTGCCGTTGGCGTCGTACGCCCACGGGGCATCGATTGTCGAGACCGGATTCCCGTCGGCGTCGAAGACGGTGACCGTGCCATCGGGGTTGACACTCATGTGACCGCCGGGCGGCACCGTCACCGGAATCACGGATTCGTGCGACGACGTTTCGTCGTGGATCAGGAAGAAGAACCGGCTTCCGCCGGTGATCGGATCGAACACCCGCAACGAGGACTGCCCGCCAGGTGCGTACGCAGTCAACGGCGACACGACAGTCCCGACCGCCTGGGAGAGTACTGATTCGGGCGTGCGGGGGCTGAAAGGTCCCGGCCGCCCGCGCACTCCGATACCCGCAGCGGTGAACGCCGCAGCGCCGATCAGGGCGAGTTCGAGATACCGGTCACGGCCCGAGTCCTCCCCGGCGGTGGAAACATCTGCTGCCGGATCCGGAACCGTTTGGGCCGGTGCGATATTCGAATCCGAATCCGCGGGGATCGGTCCGGGACCACGATCGGTGGTGGTTCCCTCACCCGGGGTGGGTGTGGGTGAGGGAACCGCTGATGCCGATGCATTGGGGAATGCACCGACACCAGTTTCCGAGGCCGGGGACTCGGAAGCAATGGGCGGAACCTCGATCGTCGGCACAGGGACGATGGGGGTGCCGTTGTAGGTGGGAAAGTTCGTCGGAGCATTGGCCCCGACATTCGGGCCACCGCCTGGAGCCTGCGCACCGGGGAGCCCGACGGTGGTCGTCGGCGCAGCTGTCGACGTCGTGGACGGCGCACTCAGGCACGGGTTGATGATCTCTGGCGGGATGGGTGCGCCAGGTGGCAGCGACGCAATGAGATTCAGGTAGATCTGATGATCACGTGCTCGCACCGCCGCGCAGTCTTCTTCCGGCGTCGCGTTCGCCGGAGCGGCGGAGAGTGCGATTCCCGCACCGATCGCTCCGGCCGCTCCGGTCAACAGCGCCCCGGCGGCGAGCACACCCGCGAGAGTCCGGCGAAGTCGTCTACCGGACTTCACCGGTGCGCACCACGATTGTCACTCTTCTTCGTTCGGAGTAGCGCGATGAGTTTGTCTGCGCCCCACCAGAACAACCGTCCGGAGATCGACATCCACAAGAAGAACGCCAGGTAAACCAGGATCGTCCCGTAGTCGTTCGCCCAGCCGGCGAGCTTCCCGATCACCGCGAATGCCGCGATCAGCAACCCCAGTCCAACTGCAGTAGCGATCACAGCCTTGGAAAGTGGACTGAGTTCGCTGTCCGGATCCCAGCCATCAACGTCTGCAACGTCTTTACTATCGACGGCAGTGGATTCCGACTGGACACTGCGGCGTTCGGCGTTGTTGACGGTCATGGCTGGAACTCCAAACAGGAAGGGAGAGCGGGGACAACGGGTCGCCGGCGTTCGGCCTGGTATCAGTTCCAGTACTGCTCCGTCAGCACTATGTGCCCCTCACTGGCGGGGTGATTCGGGTCGGAGACAAAGACATTGGCATGCCCACCACGCGCGGCTGCTTCACCGAGCACAGCTCCTTCGAGGGCGTCGACCTTGCCATCGGTAACAGTTATCGCGGAACCAGGCGCCAACCAGACCCCCCTCAGCGAACCTGGAACGATGTTCGCAATCGCATCAGGAATCGGGCTCGCCGCCAGCGCCGCCGTTTCGGCGTTCGAAAGTGAAAGTCCGATCCGGCCATGTTCCGGTTGCACGATCGGAGTTGCAGCAGATGCCACGCCGGCGCCGAGAACACCGATCAGGGCGATACCTGCGCTGAGGGTTCCGGCAGTGGCCAAGGTACGAATCTTCATGATTTCTCCTTTGTGAGCGTGATGAGTAACCACCCCGGGACGGGACGGATCAGGAATTACTCGCCAGCAGCGCCGGCGAAGTCTGCGAGGGTCAGAGCCAGGCGGGATCGGAGTACACGAACAACGTGTTGTCGGACGTCGCCGTCGACACCGACAGTTGTGCGTACGAGCGGATCGTCACCGGCCCCATGCACGCATCAACCTTCACGTGCACGTTCTCTGCCGTGATCGACGCCTTCGACGACTCGAGATCCTTCTTCCCCAACGGAATCGTCGTGATCGTGCCCGGCGCAATCGTCGACTGAATACTCGGATTCACCGACGCATTCACACCCACGTTCGCCGACGGGACACCCGAAATACTCACACCGACAGACGGGCCGAGCGAAAAACCAAGCCCCAAGCCAAGTCCGGAGGAAACATCGATCTGGCAGCCGATCTGCAATCCCTGCTCGACATAACCGGTCTTCACTGCCGAATCGCCCTGACCACCGATCGTGCCGGTCACCTTCGCCGACACGAACCCCTCACGGGTGAACGCCGTCGTCGCCAGATTCGGCACCGGGTTCGCCGACAGTTTCGTGGCGGCAAGATCCAACGACCAACCGTCATCGGTGACAGTGCTCGCGAATTTGTCCGCCAACGCCGTCGGCGTTGCCGATGCACTCCCTGCGAAGACCACACCAGACGACAGCGCGGCAACCGCACACGTCGCGAGCCCCACTGCGACCCTCGATCGACGATGGGATAGGCCGTTTTGCGATTCGAGCGACATGAACTGCTCCTCCACGTGACACAGCAACCAGAGCGGTAGCCGACAACTAACTGAATTGGTTACCGGACGGTACCAATCGTCCTGTTTTCCCGCCAGCGCGCCGACTCCGCCATCTTGGATTTAGGGTGAACTTTCGGTAACAGATATATATCGACAGGCTTATCATCAGCAAAAAGGACCTAGGTCCCACTATGAGCAAGGTCACGGTTTGAAGGTAAGAAGAACCCTCAGAAACGGTGTGGCAAACCGAACTGAACCCACGTTTCGTGGGCCTCAGGGCAGTTGAAGGCCGAAAGTGCGGACATCCAGCCAGTGCACGTACTTGAATGTGCAACCAACAGGCACTACTTGGCAATCGATCGCAATCAAGACACCTGAGCGGGGCCTAGGAGCGCAACTCTGCATGGTTCACGCGGAGATGTTCACTTCGTGGTCGGCGCGAACTCGCAAGACCCACTTGCGTCGCACCGTTAGCTTGTCAATCACTGATACGTGCAGACGACGCGCAGAAGTAGTACGCATGTACGAGAAAGGGCTCTGACCAAGACCGCAGTCCTTGATCAGAGCCCTACCAACTCGGAGTCGAAAGTTATGCCGGTTCTCTCATGATGCCGAGATGCCGTGCAGTCCCGGACACCCCAGGAACCTCTTGCACAGGCGACCAGGTATTCAGCCCGTCCGTGCTGTCGGAGTAGAGATACTTACCTTCGGTATAGGCGTCGAGATAGATCCGCCAGTCGCCGCTCGGCAACTGAACTACGGCCGGACCTTCGACAAGCGAACCCCAATTCCCTGGCGGGACAAACGAATAAGGTCCCGTCACCGAAGGAGCGACCGCATGCTCGACGACCTTCCTCGTCTCGTTCTTGGTGAACGCATGATAGGTCGATCCGACTTTGACCACGGTGGTGTCGATGTGGTCCGCACCGATCCCGGCGAGCGGAACAGGCGGGCTCCACAACCGGAGCGACGGTTCCAACGCCGTCATCAGATACGGCACAAATCCTCCACCGGTCGACATCGACAGGATGACGTTGACACGATCGCCGTCCACAAACCATTCAGGCGCCCAGGCCTTGGTAACGAATGGTGACAGCGACGGTCCGTCGCTGAAACCGGCCGAACCCGAGAAGCCCGGCGGGCTCGCAGAACCGGTGCCATCTCCCGTTCCAGGCATCAACGCGCAGCAAAACGGAACCGGATAGTTCCCCAGCGGTGTCCAATTGATGCGGTCGCTGCTGCGTGCGAAACCGATGTTCGCCCCACCACCCGTCGTGTAGGTGAGGTAATACAACCCGTCTGTGTTCCGGAAGATGCTCGGATCACGCACGAGCCCAGACGGCGGCCTGTACGCCGACTGCTGGACGAGTTGAAAGCCGGTGCCGTCAGCCGACTCGTAGACATCCATGTCACGGTCGCTGGCATTACTGAACGCCACCATTGTGTATTTCCAGTCAGGCGGCGGCGCTGCGCTGCTGGCAGGGGCTGCGACCAGCAACCCCGCGACGACGAGGATCACCAGCGACACAACAGAAAGGCCGGTCCGTTTTGTCGGAATCACCGATGCAGTATGTATGACAGCCGGCCCACCATGGGTAACTTCGGTCGGAGTTAGAGCAGGATCGTTACCTAAGGCGATTCGCCTTGTTGTGAGGACGGGGACGCCGGCAAGGTCAGCCGTTAGCATCACGCCATGGAACTTGGGGTGCATTTCGCGCTGTCAGACAGCGTGGCAGCGGAACTTCTGGACGCACGCGGCGACGACGACAAACTCGGCGCAGTGGTCGAGGACATCGAGGAGACGGGCCGATCCGAGTTCTCGTGCGACACGGACAAGGCGTGGGATCCGATCCTGTGCGCCCTCTCCAGCACGGGGTACGAGCGCGTGTCCGAGAACTGGCCGGCCTACGGCGTGATCTTGGGGGACGACGACCTCAACACCGACACCGACGACCAACTCGTCACCTACCTGGCACCCGATCGGGTCGCCGAAGTCTCCTCGTACCTGGCGGAAATCACCGAATCCGAGTTCGGCGTGCGCTACGACGCGATGCCGCTCGACGACCGCAACCCCGAGTACGGTCCCGACGAGCGCCGGTACGCCTGGGGTTGGTTGCAGGAAGTGGCGGACTTTTTCCAGCGCGCGGCCCGAGAGAATCACCACGTGGTGTTCACCGTGCGGTTCTGACGCCCACTACCCAAGCAGTGTGACTCCGAAAACAGTAAAGGCTCTGACCTGGACCGAAGTCCGAGGTCAGAGCCTTTGCTTTGGCGGAAGCGGAGGGATTTGAACCCCCGGTGGGTTTAACGCCACGCTCGCTTTCAAGGCGAGTGCATTCGGCCGCTCTGCCACGCTTCCGTGGGCGATCCTATCGGGTGTTCCCGCGGACCGCGAAAACGGCTCCAGAGTCAGCGCTCGCCGATGGCTTTGTCGACCTTCTCGAAGACGTCTGCCAGCACGTCCAGTTCCTGGGGAGTCAGCAGATCGACCAGATTGTTCCGAACCCCGGCCACGTGAGTAGGTGCCGCCTCGGCGAGGCGACGCCTACCCTCTTCCGTGATCCGCGCGAGCACGCCGCGACCATCTTCGACGCAAGTGTCGCGCACGACGATGCCCTGAGATTCCATCCGCCTGATCTGGTGCGTCAGGCGGCTCCGCGAAGACAGCACGCCGTCTGCCAGGTCACTCATCCGCAACGACCCGTCAGCTGACTCCGAGAGCATGACCAAAATGCGGTAATCGGCCAACGACAGGTCGTGTGAATCCTGCAGTTCGCGGTTGAGAACCTCCATGAGGCGCTGATTACCGTCCATGTAACCGCGCCATGCACGCATCTCGCATGGCGTCAGCCACGGTGTCTCACCGTGCGCCGCCTGCGATGTCTCCTCGGTTGTCGCTTCAGCTGTCACAGGTTCCAAGTTTAGACCTGTGTCCGCCCGTCACAGTAAGACTCACCCTAAAGTCACGAATTGGACATGAGGATCGAGGAATCGATTTCGGCGACCGATGCCAGCCCCGCCAGCCCCATGGTGAGATCGAGGTCTGCCAGGAGACTGCGCAATGCATGACGCACTCCGTCCGCTCCGGCCAATCCCAACCCGTACACCCACGGTCGCCCGTACAGCACTGCGTCGGCACCCAAGGCCAGAGCCTTGATTACGTCTGCGCCACAACGAATTCCGGAGTCCATCAGGATGTCCACCTCATGCCCCACCGCATCAGCGACGGGACCGAGAGCGTCGAGCGCCGAAATCGACCCGTCGACCTGACGCCCACCATGGTTGCTCACGACAATGCCGTTGGCGCCGGCCGCAACGGCCTCACGCGCGTCGTCGGGATGGACAATTCCCTTCACCGCGATCGGAAGTGTCGTCCACTGGCGAAGTTTCGCGATATCCGCGATCCGCACCGCGTGATTGCCGAACAACGACACCCACGTCAGAACCGCGATCTGCAGGGCTTCTGCACTCTCCTCGGGAGGTGTGGCCAGTTTTGCGCGGAACACCTGATCCGACAGATAGTTGGCAATACCCTTCGCCTGCAGGAAGGGGAGGTGACCGAGTTCGAGATCCCTTGGACGCCAACCCATACCGGGAGTGTCGGCAGTCAGGACGATAGCCTTCGCGCCCGCCGTCTCCGCCCGACGGACAAACGACTCGGCAAGCTCGTCGTCGGCCGGCCAGTACAGCTGGTACCACCAGTTCTCGCCCGAGGCCGCCGCTACGTCTTCGATGGTCGATGACGCCGCCGTCGAGAGAATCGATCCGATCCCCAACTCGGCAGTGACCGAACCGACCGCAACCTCGGCGTCGTCGTGGACCAAGCCGAGCACGCCCACCGGAGCCGTCAGGATCGGTGCAGCCAACCGCGTCCCCAACACCTCGACGCTCAGATCACGCGCGTCGGGCGCCGCAGTCCCCCGCAACATCCGCGGCACGATCGCATGCTTGTCGAACGCCCGCAGATTCGACACCGCGGTTCGTTCGGTCGACGCGCTACCGGCGATGTACCCGAAAGCCTCTGGTGAGAGTTGCTCGCGCGCGGCATCTTCCAAGCCTGCCGCAGTCATCGGCAAAGCCGGCTTCGCGCCGCTCAGTCCCGTCAGATAGATCTCGTTCTGCATGTTCCCGAAGTAAGTCACGTCCGCGACGGTAGCGGCAAAACACCCGTCAGCGGGGAGATTCGCTAGCGTCGTATCCATGTACGCCATAACGATCGATCAGCCCGGCGGTCCCGAGGTCATGAAATGGGCGCAGCAACCCGATCCCGAACTGCCTCGCGGGCACGTACTCGTCGAGGTCGCCGCGACGGCGGTCAACCGCGCCGACCTGCTCCAACGCCAAGGCTTCTACCCGCCGCCGCCCGGCGCGAGTGACATCCTCGGCCTCGAATGCTCGGGCGTGATCGTCGAACTCGGCGAAGACGTCACCGGTTGGTCCGTCGGCGACGAAGTCTGCGCACTGCTGGCCGGCGGCGGTTACGCCGAGAAGGTCGCGGTCCCGGCAACACAACTTCTCCCCGTTCCCGCGGGCGTCGATCTCCGAGTCGCAGCGTCACTGCCGGAAGTTGCGTGCACGGTGTGGTCCAACGTCGTGATGCGGGGCGGCCTACGACGCGGACAGGTCCTCCTCGTCCATGGTGGTGGCGGCGGAATCGGCACCCACGCCATCCAGGTCGGCAAAGCCCTCGGCGCCCGCGTCGCAGTTACCGCGGGTTCGGAGGAAAAATTGAACCGCTGCCGCGAATTGGGCGCGGACATTCTGATCAACTACCGCGACAGCGACTTCGTAGCATCACTCGCCGAAGCCACCGACAACCACGGCGCCGACGTGGTTCTGGACAACATGGGAGCGTCGTATCTCGGACGCAACGTCGACGCACTCGCCATGGACGGCCACGTCGTGATCATCGGAATGCAGGGTGGCCGCAAGGGCGAGGTCGACATCGCCAAGCTGATGGGCAAGCGCGGAAACATCACGTCGACGGGCCTGCGCGGGCGTCCGCTCACCGGCCTCGGCGGTAAAGCGGACATCGTCGCCGACGTCCGCGCGAAGCTGTGGCCGCTGATCGCAGACGGGTCGGTTCAACCGATCGTGTCGACCGAACTTCCGATCACCGAGGCACCATTAGCCCATCAATTGCTGGATTCGCCGGAAACCGTAGGCAAGGTCATCCTCACGGTGAAGTGAGCCGAGCGGGGTCGATCAGCCCAGGGCGCCGAGTTCGGCGACCAGCTGATTGATCTCGTACCGCGTCGTGTACGGCGCAAGGCCGACGGTGACCGCGCCGCCTTCGTCGTTGACACCGAGGGCGTCGAGCAGCCTGGAACCACCATGCGTACCGCTGACCGTTGCGATGCGCTTGTCGGCCAGGTGCGCGGCGACCTTGTCTGCCGCCATGCCCTCGAGCGTGAAGCTGAGCGTCGGCACCCGCGTGGGTGCGCCGCCGATCACCATCACGTTGGGCAGGGCTGCGAGAGAACGCATGAGGTGATCGAACAGACCGTCCTGATAGTCCTGTAGCGAGCTGATCGAGGTTTCGAGGCGCTCACGCCTGGTTCCCGTTGCCGATTCGTCCAACCCGGCCAGGAAATCGATCGACGACGTGAGACCGGACAGCAGCGCGAACTGATGACCGCCCACCTCGAGTCGCTCGGCGCCACGCGCGTACGGGTTGAGCGACACGGCCGGAATTCGGTCGAGCAGTCCGGGATCGCGGAAGACGAGTGCGCCCACCTGTGGACCGCCCCACGACGGCGCGCTGACGGCAACGATGTCCGCCCCGAGATCAGCCATGTCCACATGCGCATATGGCGCTGCACCGACGGCGTCGACCACCATCAGTCCGCCGAATTCGTGCAGACGATCAGCTGCGGCGCGGACGTTCGGAGCCGAACCGACGACCGGTGATGCGGCCGTCAAGGCCACCAATCGAGTGGTCGAGGTGATGAGATCGTTGAACTGCCAACTCGGGAGCTCACACGTTTCGATTTCGACCTCTGCCCATCGCACCTGAGCGCCGTAGCGACTGGCCACACGAAGCCAGGGCGCGACGTTCGCCTCTTCGTCGAGGCGCGAGAGTACGAGACCGGTTCCGAGGCCCAACCGCGAACTGAGCGACTCGGCGAGCCAAGCCAACAACACCGCTCGGTCTGATCCGAGAACGACTCCCGCAGGATCTCCGCCGACCAGATCCGCGACCGCGGTGCGCGCACTCTCGAGAATGGCAGCACTACGACGGTTCGAGACGTGGCGACCGGAGGAAGAAGATGCAGAGGCACGGAACGCGGTGGAGACCGTCCGCGAGACGGCGTCCGGGATCTGCATTCCGGCCTGCGGATCGAGGTGGATCCAGCCGTCACCGAGTGAGGGAATCAACCCCCGTACGCGGGCAACGTCGTAAGCCATGCTCGACACTCTAGGTGCAGACGCCCGCTTAGTCGAAGGCAGTCACCCAATTACCCGTCAGTACAGTTATTCGGTAGCTAACTTTTTGGGGGTTACGCGGCGTTTGTCGCCCACACACGACAAGATGGAAGCATGACGAACCCCGACAAAGAGCAGGTACTCGTTATCGGACCCGACGGTCGACCCGTCGCGATGCCGGCGGCCGAGGCAGAGGCCTCCACATCTGGCACCACCGAAGGCGCGGAATCCGAAGCCGAGTCCGTCGCCGAGATGGTCGAGCAGCCGGCGAAGGTCATGCGAATCGGCACGATGATCAAACAACTGTTGGAAGAAGTGCGCGCCGCGCCGCTCGACGACGCCAGCCGCAAGCGCCTCAAGGACATCCACACCTCGTCCATCCGAGAACTGGAACAGGGCCTGGCACCCGAACTCCGTGAAGAACTCGAGCGACTGAGCCTCCCGTTCACCGACGACTCCATTCCCTCCGACGCCGAACTGCGAATCGCGCAGGCCCAACTCGTCGGCTGGCTCGAAGGACTGTTCCACGGAATTCAAACCGCACTGTTCGCGCAGCAGATGGCAGCGCGCGCTCAGCTCGAACAAATGCGGCAGGGTGCACTGCCTCCCGGCATGAGCATCGGGGCTCCGCATTCGCCTGCCCATCCGGACCAACAGAGCCCAGGAACCGGCCAGTATCTGTAACTCGGACCACCACTAGGTCCGAGGGAAATCCGGCGCCGACGCCAGGCCGGTAGGCTCGACCTCCGTGTCAGCATCCGCAATCGAATCCGAGACGCCGGACGCACCTGCGCCCGTGTCCGACTCCCAGACGTTCCGTCGTGCATTCAAAGACCTTCGCGACGGTCTGAATCAGCGTGAGTTGTGGCTCAGCCTCGGCTGGCAGGACATCAAGCAGCGCTACCGCCGGTCGGTGATCGGACCGTTCTGGATCACGATCGCCACCGGCGTGCAGGCCACCGCCATCGGCATTCTGTACGCGGCCCTGCTGGACATGCCACTCCAGGAGTTCCTGCCGTACGTGACGGTGGGCCTGATCGTCTGGAACCTCATCAATGCCTCGATCATCGAGGGCTCCGAAGTCTTCGTCGCCAACGAAGGCCTGATCAAACAGCTGCCGTCGGCCTTGAGCGTGCACATCTATCGACTGGTGTGGCGGCAGATGTTGTTCTTCGCGCACAACCTCCTGATCTACGTGATCATGGTGGTGGCGTTCGGGGTCTGGCGGAACCTGAGTTGGGCGTCGTTGGCTGCGATCCCGGCGTTGGGACTGATCGTGCTCAACGCACTGTGGGTCTCGATCGTGTTCGGCATCTTCGCCACTCGATACCGTGACATCGCACCGATTCTGTCTTCGCTGACGCTGCTCCTTTTTGTGCTGACACCGATCATGTGGACCACGCAAAGCCTCGAGGCTCAGGGCGGCGCGGTCCGAGATCGCGCAAAGATCGCCGAACTGAATCCGCTGTTCCACTACCTGGACATCGTCCGCGCGCCGATGATCGGGCAGCCCCAAGAGCTGTACCACTGGTACATCGTCATCACGATCACGGTGGCCGGCTGGGCCGTCGCCTTGCTGGCGCTTCGCAAATACCGGGCCCGCGTGCCCTACTGGGTTTAGGGACATCGCAATGACCGAACATGTGAACATTTCAACGCACGATGCCTGCGTCGATTTCCCGATCTTCGACGCGAAGTCCCGATCGATGAAAAAGGCTTTCCTCGGCAAAGCGGGCGGCGCCATCGGCCGCAACAGTTCCGACGTCGTGGTCGTGGAAGCCCTGAAAGACATCACGATGACGCTCAAGGAGGGCGATCGTGTCGGTCTGGTCGGCCACAACGGCGCCGGCAAATCTACCCTGCTGCGCCTGCTCTCCGGAATCTACGAACCCACCCGAGGATCCGCCACTATTCGCGGACGCGTCGCACCCGTCTTCGACCTCGGTGTCGGTATGGACCCGGAGATCTCCGGCTACGAGAACATCATCATCCGCGGCCTGTTCCTCGGTCAGACCCGCAAGCAGATGCTCGCGAAGATGGACGAGATCGCCGACTTCACCGAACTTGGTGATTACCTCGACATGCCGTTGCGCACGTACTCCACCGGCATGCGCGTTCGCATCGCCATGGGCGTCGTCACCAGTATCGATCCCGAGATCCTGCTACTCGACGAAGGCATCGGGGCTGTCGACGCCGAATTCATGAAGAAAGCTCGCATCCGGCTGCAGAAGCTGGTGGAACGCTCCGGAATCCTGGTATTCGCCAGCCACTCCAACGAATTCCTCGCCCAGCTGTGCAACAGCGCCATGTGGATCGACCACGGCCAGATCCGCATGCAAGGCGACATCGAAGACGTCGTGCGCGCCTACGAAGGTGACGACGCCGCAGAGCATGTGCGCCACGTCATCAAGGAAATGGAACGGGAGAGCACCCCGTGAGCGCACCCGAGAAAATCATCGGTGTCGTCGTCACTCACAAGCGTCGTGAACTGCTGGCCGAATCCTTGAAGGTTCTCAGCACCCAGTCGCGTCCGCTCGACCATCTTGTTGTCGTCGACAATGCCGACGAAGCCGATGTGAAAGAGCTCGTCGACAACGCTCCACTGCCGACCAGTTACATCGGTTCTCAGCACAACCTCGGCGGTGCCGGAGGATTTGCTCTTGGCATTCTCTACGCGCTTTCACTCGGCGCCGACCGCGTCTGGCTCGCCGACGACGACGGCCGCCCGGAGGGCCCCGAAGTCCTGGAAACACTGCTCGACTGTGCAATTCGGAACGACCTGGCCGAGGTCTCCCCCGTCGTCTGCGACATCGACAACCCCGACCACCTCGCCTTCCCACTTCGCCGCGGTACGTCGTGGCGCCGGTTGCGTTCCGAACTCGGCGACGAGGATCTCCTGCCCGGTATCGCGTCCCTCTTCAACGGCGCACTGTTCACCGCCGACGCGATCGATGCCGTCGGTGTTCCGGATCTACGCCTGTTCGTCCGCGGCGACGAGGTCGAGGTACACCGTCGCCTCGTGCGCTCCGGCCTGAAGTTCGGTACCTGCCTGCAAACTGCCTACGTCCACCCCAACGGCGCGGACGAGTTCAAGCCGATCCTCGGCGGACGCATGCACACGCAGTACCCCGACAACGACACGAAGCGCTACTTCACGTACCGCAACCGTGGATACATCCTCGCCCAACCGGGAATGCGGAAACTGCTTCCGCAGGAATGGGTTCGGTTCGGCTGGTACTTCCTGATCACACGCCGCGATCCGGCAGGACTGCGCGAGTGGATGCGACTGCGCAAGCTCGGCCGGGAAGAAAAGTTCGAACGCCCGAGTTAGTCAGTCGTCCTGAGTTGAAGCAGTTGCCCCGATATCTTTTAAATCAGTTGCACAGTCGCGTCTGCGGCTGAGACGATTCTGATCCGACGCATGGTGCGTCCTGAGATTTTCGAGGAGTGAGTATTGATGACTGTCGTGTTCCGCAGTTTCAGCACCGTCAACATTCACACTTCTTCGTACTCGAGGACACACTCACCATGTCGGAAAACAGCACGCCCCTGACCGAATACGGTTGGAACACAACACTCTCGAACAAATTCACTGCCCTGGCCCCACCGGACTCCGCACCCGGGCGCGTTCTTCGCGTCGACCGGGGGCGGTGTGACGTGGCCGTCGCCGAAGGCACAGTTCGCGCACTCAGCGGCAGCGATCCACTCTGTACGGGTGACTGGGTCGCCGTGGCCGAGTTACGGGACTCACGCGAACCCGAGATGCACACGGTCACTTCGATACTCCCTCGATCAAGCAGCATCGTTCGATCCTCGGCATCCGGAAAATCGGAAGGCCAGATTCTGGCGGCCAATGTCGACACCGTCGTCATCGCCACGGCTTCGGACGGCGACGTCGATCTCGGGCGCATCGAGCGACTACTCGCACTCGCCTGGGAAAGTGGTGCAACCCCTGTCGTGGCACTCACCAAATCGGATGCAGCTCACTATATCTCCGACACTCTCGCCGAGGTCACTGCCATTGCGCCCGGCGCAACAGTGCTGGCCGTCAGTGCCGAGACCAACGAAGGAATGGATGTACTCGATGCAGTTCTGGACGGCACCGTGGCGATACTCGGTCCATCAGGCGCCGGTAAGTCGACGCTCGCGAACGCCCTCCTCGCGGACACCACAGACGCCGATCGACTCGAGACCGGTCGCGTTCGGACCGGTGACGGAAAGGGACGCCACACCACCGTCACCAGAGAGTTGATCTCATTCTCCGGCGGCCGGACACTGATCGACACACCCGGCCTGCGAGGGGTCGGCATGTGGAACGCAGCGGAGGGGATCGACAAGACGTTCCCCGAGATCGAGGAGCTGATTGCAGAGTGCCGGTTCTCCGATTGCGCACACAACTCCGAGCCGGGATGCGCAGTCCTGAGCGCACTCGGGCGTGGCGATATCGACGAACGGAGACTTGCGAGCTACCGGAAACTACAGCGAGAGAATGCATGGAACGCCGCGCGAAGCGATGCTCGTCTGCAGGCAGAGAGGACGCGGGAGATCAAGGTGATCTCCCGACAACTCAAGAGTCACTACCGCGGTCGGGACCGGTAGCGAACAAAGCCTGGCAGCATGGGAGTGATCCCGACGAGAGGTTGCCATGTTCGAGCAGTTCCGTTCCAGCGCCAGAACCAAGCTTCAGCGTGCGGTATCCGAGGTGGTCGAGGCCGCCGACCGGCGCAACGCAGATCGCACGCAACAGATCCTCGATGCGCTGACGCTCTCACGTGACGAACTGGCCGGGGCCCGCGGTGACATCGCGGGCCTCCGGTCCAGGATCGACGAACTGGAATTTCGTCAGCGACGGGATCTGGCCTACGCCGTGGACCTGCAAGCGACGGCATCGACCGCAGAGTTCATCCTCGAACACCTTCGCGTCGCCGAGACGTTCGGCCACCCACACGACACGCTTCGCCACGCACTGGGATTGATCGAAATACCCGGCATGGCACTCGAATTCGGCGTTGCCAGCGGAACCACACTCAGGATCATCGCGGAGGCTTTCACCGAATGCGAGGGGACCGTCGCAGGTTTCGACGTGTTCTCCGGCCTTCCGGAGACCTGGCGCACCGGGTTCCCGGTCGGCGAGTTCGCACAGGAATCCATCCCCGAAGTGCCTGGAGCGCAACTTGTTCCGGGCCTCTTCGAGAACACCTTGCCCTCGTTCCTGAACGACGAACCCGGCCCCGTTGCGTTCCTGCACCTCGACGCCGATCTCTACTCGTCCACCAAGACGGTGCTCGATCTCCTCGGCGACCGACTGGTACCCGGGTCGATTGTCGTCTTCGACGAGTTCTTCAACTATCCCGGATGGAAGCAGCACGAGTACCGGGCGTGGGCGGAGTTCGTCACACGCACCGGCATCTCGTTCGAATACCTCGGGTACACCGTGGACAACGAGCAGGTCATCGTCGAGATCACCAGCTGAGAATCACTTCTCGTAAAGACGTGCCCAGTTCTCTCGACTCGTGAGTTCCGGCATCGCAGCACGGTACTTCGCCGACACGGCAGGGGCTTCCTTCTGGAACCGACGCAGTAGCTTGACCGTTCGGACAAGGAGAGCGCGCGCCGTAGCCTTGTCTCGCTGCCGGATGCGTACCCCCGATTGCGAAGCATCGGTGACGACAACATGGTCGAACCGCGAGATGTGCCACCAATGCGCGTCTTCGCGCGGGATATTGATCAGTCCGCCGCGGGTGCGACCCAACCACTGGTCCACCGCACGCTTGGCCAGGATCACTCGCATCAGGCTCGGTTCGCCGCCGGCGCGCTCGGTGTGGAGTTCGTTCGAGGGAACCGGAGCCGTGGCAGCGTCGTGTTTGATCGTCTCCGCATATTGCGCTCGGCCGGCGCGGATACTTGCCATCGCCTCGATGCCGCCGTCCCGCAACGCCTCCGGACCGTCGAGGTAGTCCTCGATGCCCTTCAGCGTCGTGAATGCCAGGCCGTATTGCATTCCGACGAGGAATTCGGAGATCTGGCGGAAGAACTGACGTGAGAGTCCCTTGGTGTCAAGGTCGCTGTGCAGTGACCCGACGACGAGCGAGTTGCGCGTACTGAAGTAGCGCGCCCAGTCGTCGAAGTCCTTCCAGTAGAAGTCGGCATGCCACACGGCAGCGTTGGGCAACGTGACGGTGACGAATCCCGCTTTCCGAGCGCGGATTCCGTACTCCACGTCATCCCACTGGAAGAAGATCGGAACGGGCAAACCGATGGTTTCGACAACTTCGGCGGGGATCAGGCACGTCCACCAGGCGTTGTATCCCGCGTCGACTCGACGCTCTTGGCGCTTCTTGAGCATGCTCGTGTTGATGAGAGCCTTGGGCACTCGCTGACCGTGGTGGAGGGTCTTCAGATCTACGTCTTCGGCACCGACATTGAGGAAATCGGGATTGAGCAGATACATCATCTGCGCACCCACCAATGTCGGTTCCACCGTCATATTCGCAAAAGCGTTGAGGCGCAACACTGTTTCTGGTTCACAGAGAATATCGTCATCCATCAGGATGACGTCGGCGACATCTGCCCCCGTGGACGTCGCCTCGAACAATCCGCGTGAAAAACCGCCTGCTCCGCCGAGATTCGGCTGCTGCAGATATTTCAGCTTCTCACCGAGCTTGTCTGCCGCCTCGACGAAGCGCGCCCGATCTTTCACCAGGTCGTTGCCCTGGTCGACGACATACACCGAACTGATGAGGGCACGCACGGTAGCGTCGGAGGCCAGCGCAGCAACCGTCTCGGCGCAATCGTCGGCCCGATTGAAGGTGCAGATCGCCACCGAGACCGGGCGAACCGTCTCCGGAGCTGCCACGGTCCATTCCAAGTTCTCGATCGCTATCGGAGCGTCGAGGGAATCCACCTCGAGCCAGAGGGCGCCGCCGTCGACGAATTTGTCCAACGGTGAGGTCAATGCGACCTCCGAAGACCCCGATCCGTCGCGGGTTTCGAGGATGCGGCGATGCCCGGCGATATCCGAAGCAACCATCCGGACGCGGAACCGACCCTCGCTCTCGATCCGCAGCGATGCCTCGACCTCGGTGACAGTCGTCCACCGCTGCCAGTAGCTGGCAGCGAAACGCCCGAAATAGGTGTTGGTGCTGATACGTGCGCCCTTGTCCAGAGCGACTCGGTGCCGGGTCCGCTCACCGGAGCCCTTCCGGAACTCGACGTACAGGTCGTCGTTGACTATCGGCGACATTCCGACGAACACGCCGCGCTGGACCACCAAACGGCGAGCCATGACCTGCCCGTTCTCCGGCACCCCCACCTTTACCTGCTCGGGCATATGACTCCTACGTGAATCTTGAAAAAGCTGTACCTGTCACTCGCAGGGTATCCGAGGTGGAATTACCCCCGAAACTCGAAAACACAGCCTCGGCTACTGTCTCTGGTGCATCCACCCGTGCGACCTGGAGATCCCTTGACACTCGAACTACCCGCTCCCACCCGTCGGGAACGCTGGAGCTGGGGCGCTGTGATCCCAGCAGTCGTGTGCCTCGCATTCTTCGCGATCGTCACGGTGGACCCTCGCTACTTCTATGTCGACGACACCGAATCCGGTGCGGTCGGCAACTGGGTTCAGCTGGGCCATCTGATGCGAGAGGGACAATTCCCCTCGCTGGTTCTGGATCAGTGGATGGCCGGAAACTATCCGGTCGAGGGTCAGGGCGGGCTGTGGAACCCGGTCCAGATCTTCATCAACTACATCGCACCGTCCGTCGACAATCTCGCTTTGCTGGCCACGCTGGTGAAGTTGGCATTCGCGATCATCCTCGGATGGGGCGTCTATCGAGTCTGCCTCGAATACGGCGCGCGCCCCTACTGGGCGGCCGTCGCCGGAAGCGCAGTGCCCTTTGCCGGGTTCACTCTGTACTTCGAGTACCCGTCGTGGGTTACGTCGGTGATCGGAATGGCCTGGGTGGTGCAGGCATGGGCCAGCGGAATTCGCTATGCCCGCGGCCGGTCGGGGCCGATACCCGTCTTCGTCTTCCTCTATCTCGCGATCAGCGTCGGATACGTCCACGCGGCATTGATGGCCGGAGTGACCGTCGGGGCACTGATGCTGGGCGAATACGTCCGCAGTCCGCAGTGGCGGACAACAGTGAAGCTCGGACTGGTCGGCATCTCGGCCGCCGCCTGCGGAGCCATCACATTTCTGCCCGGCCTGCTCTCCTCTGCGGTCACCTGGCGCACCGGCGAAGAAGGTACGTTCAACGACAACTTCCTGACCGCTCCGTGGTCCGAAACACTCACAGCGAGCATTCCGTCGTCGGTTTCGAGCATCGAGTCCTGGACAGGTGAGACCACCTACGCACCGATCACCTACATCGCGTGGTTCGCGATACCGGCACTGGCATTCATCGGCTGGCGGAAAGCACAGGGTTCGCTGCGAGAGTTGGTGACCCCGCTGCTGCTGTTGGCCTTCATTCTGCTGTTCACCGCGGGCCCCAGCGACATCGGCCAGATTCGGTGGCCGGCACGACTTCTTCCCTTCGTCGCGGTGTTCTCCCTGGTACTACTCGGTGTGCTGCTGAGCCGATTCGGGACTTTGGACAAACTGCGATCACGTGTCATCGCTGCATCGTTGATCGTGTTCGTCTTGATGATTCGCGCCAGTTCTTCGGGTCCGCAGTACTTCATCCGGCATCTCACCTGGGCTGTCGTGATCATCGCCGTCGGAGCACTCGCCATCTACCTCGGTCGTAGATACGGCGCCCCGGCGATCGCAGGTCTACTGATTCTCACCATCGCTCCGGTGACTCTGTATCAAGTGATCGCGTATCCCCAGGCGCTGAACAAGTGGTACCTGCCGACCAGCCAATCCGAAGCCAAGGCGAACTTTCCGGATTTCCCGGGCACGACCCTTCAGCTCGGCAATCGCGCGCTGATCCGAATCGACGCCGAAACAACAGAACTCCCGTGGACTTCGCAGGTGTACGGAAACTACGCCAAGGTGCTCGATCTCGACTACGTCAACGCGTACACCCCGGTCGGCCACGCGGACTTCGCTTCGCTGCTGTGTATGGGATTCGACGGGTCGACGTGCGACGACGCCTACCGAAACGTGTTCAGGCCGGATGAATACACCGGTCGAACCAGCGCAGACCTGATGCTGCTCGACCGCGTCGTCCTTCAACGGAAGCAGTACCCGGGCGCTGACAACGAACCCGCCCCACCCGGGTGGCACTGGGCAGAAGTGCCCGAGATCGCCCAGGACCAGATCTACATCCTCGAACGCGACGCCGGCCCGATCTCCGGTCAACCGGGCCGTGTGTCGGCAACTGTCAATGCCGACGCACAGTCCGAGTACATGAGCGTCAAGAACGAGCGTGTGCGAGTCAGCTCACCGGGCGGTGGCAGCGTGGTATTCGCACGGTTGGCATGGCCGGGCTACACCGCGACCCTCGACGGCGAACCCATCCCGACCAAGGGCCTTGGCGGAACGTACCTCTACGTCGATCTGCCGCCTGGCACCGACAACGCCGAACTGGTGATCAACTTCCGTTCCCCAGGACAAAGGATCGGCTATGTCGGTATGGGCTTCGGGCTCGTTATCCTTGCCGGCCTCTCCGTGATCTACTACCGCGACAGGCGTCAGAGCCGGGACGGGACCTCCGCGATCACCACAGACTCGTTGTAGATGAACGGCTTTCCCATCCACCGCGGAAACGGGAACGACAGCGAGCGCCTGACTACAAGACCATTGTCCGCACAGATCTTTTCGAGGTCGACGCCGTCGAGGAAGACGGTATGCGTGGGATCGCTGGCGAAGCCACGTTCCTGAGGGCAGATCAGCATGACGGTCGCACCCGGTTCCAGGAATGGAAGGTACTCGGCGACGATGCCGGAAGCTTCTCCCGCCGGCAGGTGCTCGAGGAGATGCGCCATCAGCATTCCGTCGAAGGTTCGCTGATCGCTTTCGGAGTGAAATTCCGCCGAAGAGTACGCCTCGAACCCGACCGATCGACAGAACTCCACCGAATGTTCGTTGTGGTCCACCCCGACACTGCCAGGGGGAAGATTTCGCAGATTTCGGCCGATCCCGCAGCCGACGTCGAGCACCTTCCGGCCGCCGAGGAAACGTCGGATATTCCACTGATACGGCGCTTGCACGTTCAGAATGCGCTTCCATTTGGCGCCTTGAAGCTCACGCAACCGAGCCGTGTACTCGGTGTCGGTGGTATCACCGCTACCCGTATCGGCTCTCCCCGGAAGGCCTGTGTTCTCGCGATTGTTCTCGCGTCGATCGTTGGTGTGATCTTCGAACTCGGCCACTGGAGACTCACTTTCGTCGAGTGATCCGGATCATAACTTCACGATTCGCCGACATGTACGCCCCCACGCCGAGAAGCCGACCCCCGGCGACGTATACACTCCCCGCCTGTGAAGACCGATGGCACACCCGAGTCGGTGCAACCGCACCGAATTTCCGTCGTCGTGCCGGTTTACCAGGGCGAACACACTCTCAATGCACTCATCGACGAGATACTTCCCCTGACGAAAACACAGACCACTCCCGGCGGGCGGCCGTTGGTCGTCGAAGAAGTCCTTCTCGTCTTCGACCACGGTCCGGACGGATCAGCTGTGGTCATCCGTGAACTCGCGAGACAACATGACTTCATCCGACCCATCTGGCTCTCGCGCAACTTCGGCCAACATCCGGCAACACTGGCGGGAATGGCGTCGAGTGGTGGCGAATGGGTTGTCACGATGGATGAAGACGGCCAGCACAACCCGGCCGACATCGGTGGACTCCTCGACACTGCACTGGACCAACAGGCCACCCTCGTCTACGCGCAGCCCGTTAACGCGGCACCCCACGGGGCGCTACGCAACGCGGCGTCGAAGTCGTCGAAATGGCTGACCACCAAAATTCTCTCGTCCGAGAACTCCGTGAAGTATCAGAGCTTCCGACTCGTCCTCGGAGAGGTCGGACGGTCGGTCGCCGCATACGCCGGATCCGAGGCGTACCTCGACGTTGCTCTGGGCTGGATCGCGGGAGAGGTCACCACCAGCCCGGTTCAACTGCGTGAGGAACGCGGACGCGCATCCGGATATCACCTCAGAAGCTTGCTGTCGCATTTCTGGCGAATGGTTCTCTCCAGCGGCACCAAGGGCCTGCGAATGGTCAGCTTGATCGGCTTCCTGTTCGCTGTCGGCGGTCTCGTCATCGTCCTCTACGTGTTGGCGTCGTACGTGTTCTTCGACGCCGGCGTCGAGGTACGAGGATGGGCGTCGACGATGATCGTGATGCTGTTCGGTTTCGGGGCAGTGCTCTTCTCGTTGGGTGTGATCGCCGAATACATCGGTGTCGCAGTCAAGACGGCAATGGGAAAGCCGCCGTACCTCATCGTCAGCGACCCCGCGTCAGGCCCGTTGGGGCGCCGGAACGCCACCGAGCCACCCGCGTAACAATGAATGTCCCCACGTGGGTAGTCGGCAGCGGCGGCCTCCTCGGCAGCTCCGTAGCCCGCGAACTCGAGCGCCGTGGGGCCGACATCCGCACCAGCCGCGTCCCGTGGGGCGAACCCGCTCTGGCCAGGGAAATCCTCTTTGCCGATGCCAGAAAACTGGTTACGGACACAGCCGGCGGCCCGTGGCGAATGGCGTGGTGCGCCGGTGCAGGTGTGAACGGTACGAGCAGTGACGAATTCGCTCGCGAGAACCAACTCATGAAAGACGTCCTCGACGAGCTGGGGGCGGCGGACGCAGGCGTCGGGACCGTCTTCCACGCTTCGTCTGCCGGCGGCGTCTACGCCGGAGCTCCCGGAGCACCGCACACCGAAACAAGCGCGACCAATCCACTGGCCGACTACGGGCGAGCAAAGCTCGATGCCGAATCCATTGTTCGCGAATTCGGCTCCAGAAGCGGAACCCGCACTGTCATAGGAAGATTCGCAAATCTCTACGGCCCGGGTCAGAATCTGGCGAAACCCCAAGGCCTGATTTCGCACCTCTGCCGAGGCTATCTGCTGTCGATGCCCATTTCGATCTACGTTCCCATGGACACGCTTCGGGACTACGTCTACGTCTCCGACGCGGCCGAAATGGTGGTCGACAGCTTCACCCGAGCGGAAGCGTCGCAGGAACCGACGGTCACCAAGATCTACGCGTCCGGACGCAGCGTCACCATCGGGGCGATCCTCGGCGCGTGCCACACCGTCTTCAGAAAACGCCCCAACGTTGTGCTAGCCAGTTCTCCACTCGCTTCGGCGCAAGCCCGAGACCTACGGCTGCGATCGATCGTGTGGACCGATCTGGACCAGCGCACACATCGCCCGTTGCCTGCCGGGATAGCGTCGACCCTCGACTCCATCCGCCGCAATCTGGCTGCACACTAGGAAGTGGTCTTCTCGCCGGCTGCCACGTATGCCTGCTCGGTCGCGTCCTTCTGCGGACGCCACCACTGTTCGTTGTCGCGGTACCAGTCGATCGTCGCTTCCAGACCACTGCGGAAGTCCTCGTAGCGCGGGGACCAGCCAAGTTCTTTCCGGAGCAGACTCGAGTCGATCGCGTACCTCACGTCGTGGCCCGGGCGGTCGGTGACAAAATCGAACTCGTCGGCGCCACGGCCCAATATCTGCAGAATCGACTCCATGACAGTTCGGTTGTTCATCTCACCATCAGCGCCGATCAAGTAGGTCTGACCGATCCGGCCACCGTCGATGATCGCCCAGACCGCGCTGTTGTGGTCGTCGACATGAATCCAGTCACGGACGTTCAAACCGTCGCCGTACAACTTGGGACGCAATCCGGCGAGAACATTGGTGATCTGCCGTGGGATGAACTTCTCGACATGTTGATAAGGGCCGTAATTGTTCGAGCAGTTCGACAGGGTGGCCCGGACGCCGAACGAACGGGTCCACGCGCGCACCAACATGTCGCTCGATGCCTTCGTCGACGAGTAGGGGCTCGACGGGTTGTACGCGGTCGACTCCGTGAAACGGTCCGGATCGCCCAGTTCGAGGTCTCCGTACACCTCGTCGGTGGAAATGTGGTGATACCTGACGTCGTGCTTGCGCACAGCCTGCAGGAGCGTGAAGGTTCCCACGATGTTGGTCTGCACGAACGGCCACGGATCAGCGAGCGAATTGTCGTTGTGCGACTCGGCAGCAAAATGAACGACCACGTCGGCAGCGCCCACCAGTTGGTCGACGAGAACTGCGTCGGTGATGTCGCCGTGAACAAACGTGATGCGGTCGGCTATCGAATCGAGCGAAGACTTGTTGCCCGCGTAGGTCAGCGCATCGAGCACCGTGACCTCGGAGTCGGGGCGCTCTGCCACCGTCTGATGCACGAAATTGGCGCCGATGAAGCCTGCACCGCCAGTCACGAGAACTCTCACGTTTGCGCCTCCACGATCACCGAATCGAACCGATCTATCTACCGGCCACGCACGATACCGTGCGCCCGAGATTTGTTTCTCCAGCGAACACTGGAACACTTCGAGGCATGCGCGGAATCATTCTGGCGGGCGGCACGGGGTCGAGGTTGCACCCCATCACGCTCGGCGTGAGCAAACAGCTGGTCCCCGTCTACGACAAACCGATGATCTATTACCCACTCAGCACCCTGATGCTGGCCGGGATTCGCGACATCATGATCATCACCACAGAAGACGACGCACCGCAGTTCCAGCGGTTGCTCGGCGACGGCTCGCAGTTCGGCGTCGACCTGACCTACCAGATCCAGCACGAGCCGAATGGTCTCGCACAAGCCTTCGTACTCGGAGCCGGCCACATCGGTTCGGAATCCGCGGCCCTGGTCCTCGGCGACAACATCTTCTACGGCCCAGGTCTGGGCAGTAAGCTCACGCGTTTCGAGAACATCGACGGTGGCGCCGTATTCGCGTACTGGGTTTCGGACCCCACGGCTTACGGAGTCATCGAGTTCGACCGCGAAGGCAAAGCCGTCTCGCTCGAGGAGAAGCCGGCGAACCCGCGCTCCAACTATTCGGTGCCTGGCCTCTATTTCTACGACAACGACGTTGTCGCCATCGCCAAGGACCTCGAACCATCGGCACGCGGCGAATACGAGATCACCGACGTCAACCGTGCGTACCTCGAAGCTGGCCGCCTCCAGGTCGAAGTACTTCCTCGCGGCACCGCGTGGCTCGACACCGGAACTTTCGATTCGCTTCTCGACGCATCGAACTACGTGCGCACGATCGAGGAGCGTCAGGGACTCAAGATCGGCGCGCCCGAAGAAGTTGCGTGGCGGCACGGATTCATCACCGACGACGAGCTACGCATTCGTGCTGAGAAGCTCCTCAAATCCGGATACGGAAAATACCTTCTCGAACTTCTCGACCGCGGCAAGGACTGGTGACATGGCAGATACTCACGTGATGAGCCAGTATCGCGAACTGAAAGTGCCAGGGGCCTGGGAATTCACACCCAAACAGTTCGGCGACGACCGTGGAGTCTTCCTCGAATGGTTCCGTGAACCCGGATTCTCCGAGATCACCGGCCGCACCCTCGACCTTCAGCAGGCCAATTGCTCGGTCTCGGCTGCCGGCGTCCTACGAGGCATCCATTTTGCCGACGTCCCTCCCGGACAGGCCAAGTACGTTACGTGTGTCAAAGGCGCGATACTCGACATCGCCGTCGACCTCCGCGTGGGATCGCCGACCTTCGGCCAGTGGGATTCGGTCCTTCTCGACGACGTCGACCGCAGAGCGATCTTTCTGTCCGAAGGGCTTGGGCATGCCTTCCTGTCCCTCGAGGACAACTCGACAGTGGTTTACCTGTGCTCGACGGGATACGCCCCCGAGCGTGAGCACGAAGTTCACCCCCTCGATCCCGACATAGCGATCGACTGGCCCACCGTGGGTCGCAGCGGTGAGCCCCTGAACATCACGCTCTCCGCGAAGGACACAGCGGCACCGTCGCTTCAAGATGCCGTGTCGGCAGGGCTGCTGCCCACGTTCGGCGAAGGCTGATGGCTTCACCGGATTCGACTGCAACACCCCCCGCCGGAATGACCGGCAGGCCGGGTCCGTTGATGCGCGTCGTCAAGAATCAGGCCCTTGCCTTTCTGCTCGTCGGTGGCGTCAACACGGCGCTCGGAACCGCCTGGTTCATTGCCTGGCAGATCGCGCTCGGCGATCAATTCGGCTACCACTTCGCGATCGTTGCCGGGTACGTCTGCAACCTGCTGTGCGCTTTTGCGATGTACCGCTACCTGGTCTTCGAAGTTCGCGGCCACTTCCTCCGTGACTTCTGGCGATTCGTCGTCGTCAATTTCGGCGCCTTCGTGATCAACCTCGCGCTGATGACCGTCGCGGTCTCGGTCCTGCACTTTCCTCCCATCCCGTCACAACTCGTCATCACTGCGGTAACCGCAACAGCAAGCTTCTTCGGTTACCGCGATTTCTCGTTCAGTCGAAACAAGAGAACAGGCAACTCATGACTCCGCGTGTTTCCGTCGTCGTCCCGGCTTACAACAATGCCGACTACATTGCCGAGACGATCGACTCGATCCTGAATCAGAGCTACCAGGACTTCGAACTGATCATCTCGGATCATTCGTCGACCGACGACACCGTCAAGGTCCTGGCGCGATACGCCGACGATCCGCGGATCGAGATCCTGTCGACCGAGGCCGGCGGCGGAGCGAAGCGAAACTGGGACCGGGTCAGCGAAGCTGCGAACGGAGAGCTCCTGAAACTGGTGTGCGGTGACGACACCATCTACCCCGAGTGCCTGGCGGAACAGGTCGCGGCTTTCGACGAGCACCCCTCGGTGGTACTCGTGGCCTCGCAACGCAAACTGGTCGATGCAAACGGAAAGACCATCCTCTCCGCGCGCGGACTTGCAGGGCTGAAGGGACTGGTCACCGGGCGCGACGCGGCCCGAAAGACGGTAACGGCGGGAGCGAACATCTTCGGCGAGCCCGGATGTGTACTCATGAAGCGATCCGCCTTGAAGGCCATCGGATGGTGGGACGACACCAACCCGTACGTCATCGACGAAGCCACGTACACCGCCGTCGCACTCCAAGGGGACGTCTATGCGATCGCCAAACCCCTCGCGTCCTTCCGCGTCAACGCCGGACAGTGGAGTGTGCGTCTGGCCAAGGATCAGGCACGCCAGGCAGCGGCATTCCACAAAGATCTCCGGGAATCGGATCCGACTCTCGTCTCCGCAATGGACGTCCGAATCGGCGACGCACGCGCACTCGCCACTTCGTTCATGCGTCGCGGCGTCTACATGCTGTTGCGCCATCGCATGTCTTGATCGTTGCCGGTTGGGTAATCTTCACCTTTCACGACTCGATGGCATGACACCGGCGGGACGGACGGCTGGATGACCAAACGTGCGAGCAGACGCGGCCTGTGGACGGCCGTCGTTCTCGCAGCCGGCCTCGGTGGTCTCGCGCTGGTCGCACCGCCCCTGACTCCGGGAACGATCGAGTCCGCACCGGTCACCGTCATCACGACCACCCCACCCGCGCCGGTTGTTCCACTCACGCCGGAGGAGCTCTCGGCCCGGGTGGTCCCCACCATCGTCACCATCACGGCGCCGGCCGGATTCACCACCACTGCTGGGACCGGGATCGTGCTCTCCCCTGACGGAGTGGTGCTCACGAATCACCACGTCATCAGCGGAGCCTCGGACGTCACTGCCGTCAGCATGTCCAACGGGCTGATCTACGACGCCGAGATCCTCGGGTACGACAGCGTCAGCGATCTTGCCGTCCTTCGACTCGCGGGCGCTGACGATCTGCCGGTGGCTGTGGTCGGCAAATCAGCAGAAGCCGCTCGCGGGGACTCCGTCACCGCAATCGGAAATGCGGAAGGCGGCGGAGTACCCGTCCCTGCTCCCGGCGTCATCACCAACCTCGGTGTCACCGTCAACACCCGCAACGTGTCCGACGGATCGCGAAACCAGTTGAAGGGCCTCATCGAGGTCGACGCGGACATCCGGCCTGGCGATTCCGGTGGCCCCCTGGTCAACGCCGTTGGCGAGCTGATCGGCGTCAGCAGCGCGGGCAACGCCGTCACCGACCGCACCGAAACCTCACCGGCGCCTCAGTCCTACGCGATACCGATCGACACCGCACTACCGATCGTCGAGCAGGTACTCGGTGGCCGCTCCTCCGAGACCGTGCGTGTGGGACCGACACCCGTACTCGGTGTCGCGGTGAAGGATCACGCGGACATGCCGGCCGGCGCCGAAGTTGTTGCCGTGAGCTTCGATTCGCCGGCCGAGCGGGTGGGGCTGACCAAAGGTGCGGTCATCACCGAGTTCGGTGGCAGCCGGATCGCGTCGTCCGCTGATCTCAACGCGGCGATGAGCTCGCGCCGCCCCGGCGACACCGTCGCGGTGACGTGGGTGGACGCAACCGGGCAACCCGGGACCGGTTCGCTGGTCCTCGACGAGGGGCCACCTCGCTAGTCGTACAGGGCGCCAGCCGTGAAAGCATCGTGGCATGACCACGGTTCTCCTGCTCACCTGTGACGGCGCCGCCCGCGAGGCGGATGTCGAAAGCAAACTCGTCATGGAAGCTCTCACCTCCTACGGCATCGCGTCGACGATGGCGCCGTGGTCGAGCCCGTCCCTCCTCGATATCGACGCCGACCTGGTTCTGATCCGGTCGACCTGGGACTACACCCAGCGCCTCGACGAATTTCTTGCCGTTCTCGATCAGCTGACCGCTCCGATCGCCAATCCACTCTCGATCGTGAAGTGGAACGCACACAAGGGATACCTCACCGAACTTGCCGCGGCCGGCGTACCTATCGTCCCAACCGCTGTGATCGCTGCCGGAAAGAGCGAAACACTCACCCTCCCTTCGTTCAAGGGTGCCGACGTCATCGTCAAGCCTGCAGTGTCCGCCGGCGCTGTCGGAGTGGGAAAGTTTGCCGCGGGGTCCGCGCAGGCCCACGCTCACCTCAGCTCGATCCTCGACGGCGGTAACGACGCGTTGGTGCAGCCATTCGTCTCGGACGTCGTCGACGGTGAGCGCTCGATCATCCACCTCGGCGGATGCTACTCGCACGCTGTCCGGAAGATCCCGGCCGCCAACGACTTCCGCGTGCAGGAATTTCACGGCGGAACCAACCACCTCCACGAACCGTCCGCCGCCGAACTCGCGGTGGCCAACGCGGCACTGGCCGCAGCCCCATGCGGACCCGGCGAATTGCTTTATGCGCGTGTGGACGTCGTGGGCCCGGTGGATCAACCACTGCTCATGGAAGTGGAACTGATCGAGCCCGAACTCTTTCTGCCATTCGCCCCTGGATCTGCCGACGCCCTCGCACGGGCAGTTGTCGCGTCACTGCGCACGTGACGCCTGGGGCGGGACCGCATCCAGCCTGGTGCGAATGAACCTGGCAACGTCACGTAGCGCTGCCCGGCTCTCCGGCAGGCCAGGCCAGACGGCGGGAAACGCGTGAACCTGGCCGTTCCAGATCTGCAGCGAGCACGGCACCCCCGCGGCGGCGAGCCGTTGCGCCATCACCTCCGAATCGACTCTGAGCACCTCGGATTCGGCGGCGATCAGCAACGACGGCGGCAGCGCGGCCAGATCGCCGTCGACGGGTGAGTTCGTCTGTCCGCCAAGCTTTCCGATCGCCATCAATGCCGACACCGGGGCGATAACGTCGCGTCGAGCGTTGGCGTGGACCGATTTGGTGGTGCAATCGAGATCGAGGAGAGGTGAGAGCCCGACAAGACCGGCCGGAACCTCGAGCCCCGCGGAAACAGCTGCAAGTGCCGTCGCGAAAACCAGGAAGCCTCCGGCCGAATCGCCAACGAAGACAACCTTTTCCGGCAAGGCTCCCTGTTCGAGGAGCCACCGGTATGCATCGAGACAGTCGTCGACGGACCCGCTGATGCTCGTGCTCGGCAACTGTCGATATGCGATGTGCAGGACCGGAAGGCCGGTTCGCTTGGCGATGCTTGCAACGACCGGCCGATGCGTGTTGAGCCCGCAGCACATGAACCCGCCGCCGTGCAGGTAGAGAACAACACCGTCGCGCAGATCAGCCGTCGAGCCTGCCGTCCGCACGAGTTCACCGTCGAAACCTGGAAAGCGAATCGCTTCCCGATCGATCCCGGACGGAATGCGTACACCCGCGGCCGAGTCCAGCACTGCGGCGCGGCGCATGGCGCCAGGCGTCAGCGGCGCGATCCCGACCACGGGCCGAAGCATCCATCGACACGCGTTGTAGAGGACCTGCGATTCGATACTCGGCCTGCCGTATCGAGTTCCGGTCCTTCGACTGACTGTCGGCAACAGAGACATCTGTCCAGATTAGAAGCGATCAGGCACCGAAGAGGTCGACTTCGTCGAGATCGTCGACGATCGTGACCTTTCGTTTCCGCCCGCCGATGACCTTGCCCAGACCGCGCAGTCCACCGGACTGAGCTTTCGGGGCGGGTTCGATGCGCTGCGGCGCAACTCTCGTCCGCGCTGCGCGCTGAACAGGCTTGGGGGCGGGGGCTGCTGCAGGTGCCGCGGGTTCGGGAACCTCGGCTGGAACCACCGCTTCCGGCTCCACGAAGCCCTGAGCAACCGGGGCCTCGGGCGCGACCTCAGCGGCTTCCTCGACCTCCGCCACCTGCTCCACCTGCACCGGTCCGTCGATCACCGGGATGTCCGACGCCCAGCGGACCCGATACTCCAGACCGCGCGACGCCAGCTCACGCGCGAGATCGCCGTGCCAGACCCCGTCTTCGCCGTCGCCGTATGCCCGTGCGTCGGAGCTCACCCAGATGACGTCGACGCCCGGGTTGCGGTCGGCGAGATCGAGCACGGTCAGCCAGTTCAGCGTCGCCGGATATCCGTCTCGCTTCTTCTTGTCGGTATAGGGCCGACGCAGCGAGATCGCCCTCTCGGCCACCTCGACATGCGACACGTCGACTGGATCGACCACTTCGACGCCGATCGCCACGAGGTCTTCGATCACGTCGTCGACGTAGCCGTCGGCCTTGTCGTGAGCAGCGTCGACGAACCTCGTAAGGTCGCGCCGCAATCCCAGTCGGTCGTACATGCGCGCCTGGACGCTCAGGGCCGCGATCATCTCCGCCGATTCCTCGCGGTAGCGACTCGCAACCTCGAGGACGACCAATCGCGGCACGACGACGCGGTGTCCGAGTGCGCGAGCGTCGGCGATGGCAGTGTCGAACCGTACACCCCTGGTCAGGGCCGAAGAATCGAGAACGATGATCATGCGCTCGATTCTCTCTCGAGAAACCGGACGAATGCGCTAATCCACCCCGAACCGTTACTTGATCTTGAAGATCACTGCCCGCTGAACGATGAAGTTGATGACCGTCGCGGTGCCCTGCGCGATGACGAAGGCCAGCGGCATGCGCCACCACTCGTCGGCGAGCACATGCACCATCAGCGCGTTGAGCCCGACCTGAACCGCAAAAGTGACCGCGTACAGCACGACAACAGCGATGAAGCGGGCGCGAGAAGGCTCGGCCTTGAACGTCCACCGCCGGTTGATCAGATACGCCGTCGTAGTGCCGGCGATAAAGCTGATCGACTTGGCCACGCTCAGATCGAGGCCGACGACCTTGAACAGGAATGCGTACAGCCCGTAGTCCACGACCGCCGACAGCCCACCCGTCGCGACGAACCGGACGATCTGCGTTTTCAGGTCCAACGCGTCGTCGGCGATGTCCGTCGTGACAGGAATCTCGACGGGCAGCGGGACGTGGGGTTCGTGCTGGTGACTTGCAGGTGTTTCGGGCACGACGACGAGAGTAACCACTCGAGTCGGAGCCGTCGGCACTACTCCCAGGTAACCTCTACCTTGATGTCCACGACAGCAGAAGAGACGCCGCAGCCGGCTCTCCACACCCAAGCCCGCACCCTCACCGGTTGGGGACGCACCGCCGCCACCACCGCACAGGTGCTGTCCACCCCCGACGTGGAAGTGATCGCCAACGCGGTCGCCCAGGTTGCGGAACAGAACGATTCCAAGCCATCGCATCTGCGACGCGGCGTCATCGCGCGCGGCCTCGGCCGCTCGTACGGTGACCCGGCGCAGAACGCCGGCGGGCTGGTCATCGACATGAATGCACTCGACCGCATTCATCGCATCGATCGCGACACCGCTCTGGTGGACGTCGACGCCGGCGTGAATCTGGATCAGCTGATGAAGGCTGCTCTGCCGTTCGGCCTGTGGGTTCCGGTCCTGCCGGGTACTCGTCAGGTCACGATCGGCGGCGCCATCGGCTCGGATATCCACGGCAAGAACCACCACAGCGCGGGCAGCTTCGGCAACCACGTCGTGTCGTTGGATCTGCTGACGGCCGACGGCAAGGTTCGCACGCTCACCCCCAAGGGCGGGCGCAACGACCCGAAGGCCGCACTGTTCTGGGCCACGATCGGCGGCATGGGCCTGACGGGCATCATCTTGCGGGCAACCATCAAGATGACACCGACCGAGACGGCATACTTCATCGCCGACGGCGACGTCACCAACAGCCTCGACGAGACCATCGCGCTGCACAGCGACGGCAGTGAGGCCAACTACGAGTATTCGAGCGCGTGGTTCGACGCGATTTCCGCGCCCCCGAAGCTCGGTCGTGCGGCAGTCTCGCGCGGATCTCTGGCGAAGCTCGACCAGCTTCCGGCCAAGCTGCAGAAGAACCCGCTCGCCTTCGACGCACCGCAGTTGCTGACGTTCCCCGACGTCTTCCCCAACGGGCTGGCCAACAAGTTCAACTTCACCGCGATCGGCGAGGTCTGGTTCCGCAAGTCCGGCAAGTACCGCGGCAAGGTCCAGAATCTGACGCAGTTCTACCACCCGCTCGACATGTTCGGTGAGTGGAACCGGGCGTACGGATCCAACGGATTCCTCCAGTACCAGTTCGTGGTTCCGCCGGAGGCCGTCGACGAGTTCAAGAAGATCATCGTCGACATCCAGCGCAGCGGGCACTACTCGTTCCTCAACGTGTTCAAGCTCTTCGGCGAGGGCAACCAGGCGCCGCTGAGCTTCCCGATCCCGGGCTGGAACATCTGCGTCGACTTCCGCATCAAGCCGGGCCTGAACGAGTTCGTCACCGAACTCGACAAGCGTGTCCTCGAATTCGGCGGACGCCTGTACACGGCCAAGGACTCGCGGACGTCCGCAGAAACCTTCCACGCCATGTACCCGCGTATCGACGAGTGGATCGCGACGCGCCGCAAGTACGACCCCACAGGCGTTTTCGCCTCCGATATGTCCAGAAGGCTGGAACTGTGATCAACGCTG
This sequence comes from uncultured Rhodococcus sp., assembly GCF_963525155.1. Lineage (NCBI taxonomy): Bacteria > Bacillati > Actinomycetota > Actinomycetes > Mycobacteriales > Nocardiaceae > Rhodococcus > uncultured Rhodococcus sp. The sequence goes on along the minus strand of NZ_CAURKP010000002.1, from coordinate 27,713 downwards.
TAGGTAACCCGCAAACCGTTTTGCTTCTCGGTGGAACCTCCGAGATCGGCCTCGCCATCTGTGAGGAGTACCTGAAGAAGGCGCCGCTCCGCGTCGTTCTGGCGGCACTCCCCGGCGATCCGGGACGCGAAGCTGCGGTCAAGCAGCTCGAAGCGAAGGGTGCCACCTCGGTGGAGCTCATCGACTTCGACGCCGTTGATTTCGAGTCGCATCCGAAGGTGATCGACCAGGCGTTCTCGAACGGTGACGTCGATGTCGCCATCGTCGCCTTCGCACTGGACGGTGACTCCGAAGAGCTGTGGCAGAACCAGCGCAAGGCCGTTCTGGTGGCAAACGTCAACTACACCGCTTCCGTCTCGGTCGGTGTTCTTCTCGGCGAGAAGATGAAGGCTCAGGGCTTCGGCAAGATCATCGCGATGTCGTCGGTTGCCGGCGAGCGCGTCAAGCGTGCCAACTTCGTCTACGGCTCCACCAAGGCGGGCCTCGACGGTTTCTACCTCGGACTCGGCGAGGCTCTCGCGGAATTCGGACCGCAGGTCACCGTCGTTCGCCCCGGCATGGTGCGCACGCAGTTCAGTGCCCACGTCAAGGAAGCTCCGCTGACGGTCAACAAGGACATCGTCGCGAAGCTCGCTGTTGCCGCCTCGGACAAGGGCAAGGAAATCGTCTGGACTCCCGGCCCGTGGCGCTTCGTCATGATGGGTCTTCGCCACGTGCCGCGCCCGATCTTCCGGAAGTTGCCGGTTTAAGCTCCTCCCGTGCCAGAAACAACAACTGCTCCGAGTACAGACCTTTCGACCCCGTCGCCGTGGCGTAATGCCGCGGCGACGGTGGTGGAAATGGCCCTCGGAGCGCTGGTCGCCGCTGTTGTAGCCGCTGTCGGGCTCTTTGCTTTCGGCCGAGTGCAGTGGCCGGCGTTCACCTCTTCCAATGTCACGCAGGCAGTCACGACGGTGCTGCAGGTGCTCTGCATCGCAGTGGTCGGTGTTGCGGTTCTGATGTTCCGCGCCCGCAAGGCCGAGCGAGTCGCAAAACTCCTCTCGTGGGCCGGGCTCTCCGGCTTCGTCACCACGACGCTCGGACTTCCCCTGGCCGCGACGAGTCTGTATCTGCACGGCGTCTCGGTCGATCAGCAGTTCCGGACCGAGTACCTGACCCGGCTGACGGATTCTGCTGCGCTGCAGGACATGACGTACGTGGATCTGCCGCCGTTCTACCCGGCCGGCTGGTTCTGGATCGGTGGACGCGTCGCGAACCTGCTGGGAATGGACGGCTGGGAAGCCTTCAAGCCCTACGCGATCGGCTCGTTGGCTGTCGTCGCCGTCGTTGCACTCGTGTTGTGGACCAAGCTGATTCGACGCGATTGGGCCGTCGTCGCGGCATTGGCCGTCACTGCCGTCGTGTTGGCGTACAACTCCCCCGAGGCGTACGGCGCCGTCATCAACCTCCTGATCCCGCCAGTGCTGATCCTCGCGTGGGGCGCATTGGACCGGCCGGGGGCATCTCGATTTGCCGGAGCCGGCGCAATACTCGGGACGGGCCTGTTCCTCGGTCTCGCCGCAACGGTCTACACGCTCTATCTCGGATTCGCCGCGTTCGCAGTGACTCTGATGGCCTTGGTTGCCGCAGTACTTGCCGCACGCGCCCAGAACACGTGGAAAGCCGCACTGGGACCCCTCGTCAGGCTCGCCGTGATCGCGGTGATCTCCGGCCTGGTGGCTCTGACCGTCTGGACGCCGTACCTGCTGAAGGCACTCTCCGGTGCCACCGCAGAGTCCGGCACCGCAATGCACTACCTCCCCGATTCCGGTGCGGTACTGCCCTTCCCGATGCTGAGCTTCACCCTTGTCGGTGGACTGTGCCTACTCGGCACGATCTGGCTGATTTCGCGGTTCCTGTTCTCCCGCCGCGCCCGAGCACTCGGTATCGGTGTCATTGCCGTGTACCTGTGGGCACTGCTGTCCATGACGTTCACCGTTGCCGGCAGTACGCTCCTCGGCTTCCGACTGGAGCCGGTCCTGATCGGACTCCTTGCCGCCGCCGGTGTGTTCGGTTTCTTCGAGTTCGCCGGTTGGATCGTGCTGGCCACCAGCGAAAATCCTCGCGTCAAAGCGGTACTGGTTGCACTCGGTGTCATCGGAGCCATCGCTTTCGCGCAGAACATCCCGCAGGTGCTGGCGCCGGATATCGCTGTGGCATACAGCGATACCGACGGTAACGGCGAGCGCGGCGACAAGCGGCCCCCAGGTGCCGAAGCCAATTACGCCGACATCGACCGGATCATTCGCGAGCAGTTGGGACGCGAACCCCATGACACGGTGGTCCTCACTGCCGACATCGGCTTCCTCAGCTTCTACCCGTACTTCGGCTTTCAAGGACTGACGTCGCACTACGCGAACCCGCTCGCCGATTTCCGTGCGCGCGCTGCGCTGATCGAGCAGTGGTCGGAACTGAAGACGCCTGACGAACTGGTAACTGCGCTGGACTCGGCGCCGTGGCGCAGCCCCGACGCCTTCGTCTTCCGCCAGGGCGCCGACGGGTACACGCTGCGGTTGGCAGAGGACGTCTACCCCAACGACCCGAACGTCCGCCGCTACACGGTCACGTTCCCCAAGGAACTGTTCGACGATCCTCGTTTCACCGTGACCGAGCAGGGGCCGTTTGTGGTCGTTACCCGCTCTGACGCAATCTAACCAGGAGATACGTCACAAAAGGCTTACCGTCGGGGTCGTTGACGCGACCCCGACGCACCCCTAACTTCATACCGTGCCCCGAACCGATGCCCGAGCGGCGATGATCGATGCAGCCGAGCGTCTGGTTGCCGAGCGAGGTCTGGCCGCTCTGACTCTTCGTGATGTTCAGACCGAAGCCGGGCAGGCCAACAAATCGGCTGCGCAGTATCACTTCGGGTCACGTGAAGGTTTGCTGGCGGCCGTCGTCGAGTCCAGAATGCGACCTGCCGGTGAGCGTCGTCGTGAGTTGCTCGACACGATCGATCTCGACGCGAATCCACCGACGATGCGTGCCCTCGTCGAGGCTCTCGTCCTGCCGTTGGCGGAACAGACCATCTACCGTGAGGGCACGTTGTACGCACGGTTCCTGGTGCAGTCGATCTTCGACCCGGCGATGTCGTCGACCATCCGTGACCACATGCAGGCCGAGAGTTTCCGCGAAGTTCAGCGGCGGATCGTTGCTGCGTCCTCCTTACCGGCAGAGATCGCCGAACTTCGGGCGGGAACTCTGACCGTGCTCACCGTCGTCACTTTTGCCACGTGGGAAGGCCGCGTCGACAGCCGAGAACGTGCTCACGTGATCGTTGCCGACCTGATCGAAAGTTGCCTCGGAGCACTCTCGGCCCCGGCTGCGCAAATCTGACACGCGGTCCGGCGAGTTTGTTTCCGAAACTGCCGGGGTACTCAGCCCCTCCAAGCGCAGTCGAGCAAACGGCCGCATCAACCACCGGCGGGGTAGGTGATGACAGTGAGCGAACTCGTTGCGCAAAGCCGCGAGCTTGTACCGCATCGTGCAGTTCTCGATTCCGCAGAGCATGTTCTGGTCATTGCGCGCGGCAAACCGTTCGGGCGCGAGCAGGCTTTCCATGAAGTGTTGAGCGTCGCGATTCGCAATCGCATCGAAGTACTCACTCTGGCAAGGGCTCTCATCGACGTGTCCGAGTCCCGCGACTACCGCGCGATCCCGACCGACACCGCGCACACCGTTGCGGTGCTCGAATGGGGCGAGCTACTCGAGATCCCCACCGAACACCACGAGAAGTCCAGGGCCGAATCATCCGAGGACGTCGATGAATCGAGTGAACCCGACGATCCGATCGAACCCGAGTATCTGGTCGAGACCGACGTGGGCGGACGGGTCGTCTTCGTCGCCCTCGCGTTCACGATCGGCGGGATAGTCGGATTCTTCGCGCACGACTGGGCACTTCTGCTTCTGATCACCGCCGTGTACCTCGTGTGGATCGCGGCACGGTTGGTCGCGAAACTCGTCAGTGTTTCTCGTAGTGCCCACTGGGCGGACGCTTCGCCGATTCGTGGCGCCGATTCGACCACACGGAACGCGGAAAACTCCCACCATCACGCTGTTGCAGCGTGACGGCGGGAGCATCCGCTTTCGCTAAAGCCTCTGCGGTACACCGTAAGTGACGACGGTATCGCCATTCGACGTGACAGCCTTCGCGTACGGCCTGATGGTCACCGGACCGATTGCTCCCTGTACGTAACCGTGAACTCCGGACAGACGGACAGCGGCTTCGGGACCGTCGAACTCCTGATCTTCGAGCAGCGCGACGTCGGTGATACCGCCCGGCGCCAGGTCGACGTCCAGTTCCTGCGACGGAATGATGTCGCCGCCGATGACGAACCCATTGGAAATATCCAGGCCCAGTTCGAAATCCGGAACCAGACCGATCCCGAGGTTCGTTCCGCTCTCGACTGCCCAGTCGAGACCAGGACTGTTGAGAACGACCGTCGCGCCGGTCAGCGCGATCGGGTAACCGATCTGATAGCCGATCGTCAGCTTCGTTCCGGTGAAACTTGCTGCATCCGGGCCGTCGATCTTCACGCCGGCAACCCCGTCGTGGAAGAACTCGACACTCAGCGGTGAGCTGTCGAGAGGTGGAAAGACGTGGATAGCGGTATCAGCCTGGAAGACTTCTATCCGATTTCCTTTGACGTCGGTGATCGAACTGGTGTTGTCGACGCCTGCCGACGCCGTCCCACCCCCCAGGACAACGGCCAACAGGGCCACTGCCCCCACTGCGCTACTGCGAACTGCTGTCTTCGACATGCACAAGCACCATCCCATCCGGTATAGGCCCCGGACGTAGGTTCCAACTCTTCGTCGAGGATGGGATTCGTCGGGGCTGCCTGAACAAACGCGAGCAAGATCCTTGTTGCGATACCCCGGTCACGAACCCGTCAAACGGTGCACGAAAACATTACTTTCCGGACAAGTCGGGCGGACCGGTTTGTCCCGCTGACTGCGCCCGCTCGCGGACGCGAACCGTTTTGTTCGTTACTCTGACAGTGGAAGTTATCGAATCGAGACCTAAGTAGGCCACCCCGAACTTCTGAGATCGCCACTTCAGGGATGGGCGCCAGAACCGAAAGGCACCGACTGCATGACCGAGACCTTGCCCGACGTCCAACTGCTCGAAGAAGCACGTCCAGGGCGAGTCCGTTCAGCAGTGCGGCGCTCGGTCGTCCAGCGCGGTCGTCTGGTCGACCTCGCGATCATGGCGACGTTCACCGTCGCGGCGATCTACGTGATGTCCAACCTGTGGAGCGATCTGCAGTCCGGCTATCTGTTCAACGCGGGCCGCGACCAGGCCATGTGGGAATGGTTCTTCGCCGATACCGCTCACGCCCTCGCCCAGTTCCGCAGCCCACTGTTCAGTGACCTGCAGAATTATCCACTCGGCGTGAACCTGATGGCCAATACCGCGATGTTCGGCATCAGCATCCCGTTGGCCCCGATCACGCTGATCTTCGGACCGACCGCCACGTATGCGATCGGGCTGACCGCCGGCCTCGGCGGCACCGCCATCGCTTGGTACTGGGCATTCTCGCGGCACGTACTGACCGGAGTCTCCGTCCGCTCCAAGGTCGCCGCCGCCGTCGGAGCGGGGTTCTGCGGATTTGCGCCCGCCATGATCTCGCATGCCAACGGCCACCCGAACTTCGTCGCGTTCTTCGTACTTCCGTTCATATTCTTGCAGGTAGTGCGCATTTCGAACGGCAAGCGTCCGGTTCGCGACGGTGTCGTCCTCGGCCTACTCGTCGCCTGGCAGATCTTCCTCGGCGAAGAACCGCTCCTCATCTTCACGATGTCAGCCATGGTGTTCGGCGCCGCCTATGCACTGCCCGACCTGGCCAAGTCGCGCCAGGCGATCAAGCGCGCGATGCCCGGCCTCGTGATCGGCGGTGCGGTCACACTCCTGATCACCGCGGTGCCGCTGTGGTCGCAGTTCTTCGGCCCAGCGAGCTACGACGGCGTCTCACACGGTCAGGCCGGCAACGACACCGCTGCACTCACCACGTTCCCGACCGAATCGGTTGCGGGCGACCCCGAGGGCGCGGAGTTCCGAATGAACCCGACCGAGGAGAACGCGTACTTCGGATGGCCGCTGGTGCTCCTGCTTCTCGGTGCAACGGTGTGGCTGTGGCGCATCCGCCTGACCCGCGCGGCTGCCGCCGTGATCGTGGTCATGGGTGTGCTCTCACTCGGTTCCGAACTGACCATCGACGGTGACAAGACCGGCATCACTCTGCCGTGGAAACTCCTCGCCGACCTGCCGTTGTTCGAATCGGTGCTCGAATCCCGATTCGCGATGGGCGCGATTCCGGCGATCGGGCTGCTGCTCACCCTCGGCACCTACCGCGCTTTTGTCGAACTTCGTGGACCGCGCCGCACGGCAGCCGGTGTCTGGCTGGTGGCTCTCGCCGTCGCGATGATTCCCCTGATCCCGACCCCCATCGACGCCGATCAGCGATCTGCGACGCCCGAATTCATCACCAGCGGCTCGTGGGAGAACTACGTCAGCGACGGCACCCTGGTGACGGTTCCCGTCGCGAGCGCCGAAGACGCCCGCGCACTGAGCTGGCAGGTCGACGCCGACTTCGGCTTCCCCATCGCCGGCGGGTACTTCGTCGGCCCGGATTCGAAGACCCGTGCCGGAATCTACGGCGCCGAGTCCCGGCCCACCTCGACCCTGCTGGTCAATGCCAAACAAACCGGCAAGGTCCCGTTGATCGACGTGGGCACCAGAGCGAACGCACTGACCGACCTGCGGTACTGGCACGCCGACGTACTGGTGCTTCCCCGATTCTCCGGCGACGACGCCCTGCGCCACACGGTCGACGAGCTGGTCGGCTTCGACGCCAAGCGCGTCGACGACGTGTGGGTGTGGGACGTACGAGACCTCGTGAGCGGCAAGACCTCCAACCAGAGCTGAGCGGGTTGATCAGCGGGTCATGATCACCGGACCGTCTTCGGTGATCGCGACCGTGTGCTCACTGTGCGCAGCCCGGGCGCCCGAAACGGTACGAAGGGTCCACCCGTCGGCGTCGTGCCGGTAGTCGTCGGTTCCGTCGGCGATGAGCATCGGTTCGATGGCGATGACCAGGCCGGGACGCAGCCGGAAGCCTTTGCCTGCTCGACCTTCGTTGGGCACGTCCGGGCCTTCGTGCATCTCGCGGCCGATGCCGTGCCCACCGTGATCGGCCAGCATGCCGTACCCGCGGCCACGCGCGTACTGTCCGATCGCGGCACCGATGTCGCCCAATCGGTTTCCGGGCTGGGCAGCGGCAATGCCACGGGAAAGCGCCTCATCGGTCGCGTCGATCAGTGCCTGATCCTCACTACTCCCCCGCCCGACAGTGAAGCTGATGGCGGAGTCACCACACCAACCGTCGAGTCTCGCGCCGCAGTCGATGCTGACCAGGTCACCGTCGCGAAGCCGGTAGTCATTCGGGATACCGTGCACCACAGCATCGTTCACACTCGCACAGATGGCGCCTGGGAACGGCGTCGGTGCCGTTGCCGGCCGGTAGTTCAAGAACAGCGCCGAGGCGCCGGCCGCCGAAATAACCTCCGCGGCAACGGCGTCCAATTCGAGCAACGTCACCCCGACGCTTGCCGCCTCACGCGCCGCAGCCAGAGCCTGCGCCGTGATTCTCCCAGCCGCCGCCATCGCGTCGATTTCCCCTGCGGTCTTGATTTCGACCATTTCGAACACCTTCCTTGTCGAATAACTATACCGGTATTACTATAAGCACATGGTGCGCGTGCCGCTGACGGCGGAAGAACTCGAACGAGGACTACGACTGGGTGAACTCCTGCGATCGGCGCGGGGGGACCGAAGCATGGTTCAGGTAGCGCTCGACGCCGGTATCTCCGTCGAAACGCTGCGCAAGATCGAAACCGGACGCATCGCGACACCCGCCTTCTTCACCATCAGCGCGGTCGCGGAAGTGTTGGGTATTTCACTCGACACCATCGCCCGAACACTTGAAACACCACAATCCGAACAGGAAGTTGCATCCTGAGTAGTTCTCTCAGAATGTGCGGGCCCGCACTCGCCTAACATCGTTCCTTGTGCCGTCTGAAGTAGTAGTGCCCCCGAAACCCGTGCCCACTGGCCCCGAAGCTCCCCGAGAATCGGATTCCCAGCGAGTCCGGACGGCACGACTCATCGCGATAGTCACCGGACTTCTTGGCCTGCTTCTTGCACTCGCGACGCCGTTCCTGCCCGTCAAGCAGGAAGCCGCGAGCATCGACTGGCCGCAGGGTGGGACCGTCAACAGCGTCTCGTCGCCGCTGATCTCCTACTCGCCCACATCGCTCGACATCAGCATCCCCTGTTCCACCCTCGGCCAGTTGGGCGGCAGCGGCGGCACACTGCTCTCGACCATGCCGAACGGGGCGCCGGACCGAAACGCCCGCGGCCTCACCGTCCGCACCACTGCCGACCGCCTCGAAGCACTCACCCGCGATTCGGTACTGATCTCGACCCCGCTCGATCAACTGAGCGGGTGCACGGCGATCACCATCACGACCAACTCCGAGCAGACCGTCGCGGCGGTCACCGGAATCGACGGCGTCGGCACCACCCTGACCGGTGACTACCGCCCACAGGTTGTCGGCATCTTCACCGACCTGCAGGGCGCAGCGCCCGCCGGACTGTCCGCCCACATGGACGTCGACTCCCGGTTCTCGTCCAGCCCCACACTTCTCAAACTGTTCGCGATGATCGTGGCGGCACTCTCGACCATCGTCTCGCTGTACGCACTGCACCGGATCGACGGCGTCGACGGCCGTCGTGCGCGGCGGTTCCTTCCGGCACGGTGGTGGAAGTTCACCGGCATCGACGCCCTGGTGATCGGCACGCTGGCGCTCTGGCATGTGTTCGGCGCCAACACTTCCGACGACGGTTATCTGCTCGGCATGGCCAGAGTCTCGGAGCACTCCGGGTACATGGCCAATTACTTCCGTTGGTTCGGCGTCCCCGAAGCGCCGTTCGGTTGGTACTACGACGTGCTGGCGCTGTTCGCGAAGGTCAGCACCGCAAGCATGTGGATGCGCCTGCCCGCGTTGATCGCCGGCATTCTGTGCTGGATGGTCATCAGCCGCGAGGTGATACCGCGACTCGGTGTTGCGGTGCGCCGCAACAAGGTTGCCATCTGGACGGGCGGGCTCGTGTTCCTGGCCTTCTGGTTGCCGTACAACAACGGCCTGCGTCCCGAGCCCATCATCGCCCTCGGCGCCCTGCTCACGTGGTGCTCCATCGAACGCGCCATCGCCACCGGACGTCTGTTGCCCGCCGCGATGGCCGTGCTGATCGCCGCATTCTCGCTGGCCGCCGGACCTTCCGGGCTGATCGCGATCGGCGCGTTGATCGCCGGCGCCCGGCCGATCCTGCAGATCCTGATCGCCCGCGGCAAACGCGTCGGCTTCCTGTCCCAGGTCATGCCGATCCTCGCAGCCGGAACCGTGGTTCTTGTCGCAGTCTTCGCAGATCAAACCCTCGCAACGGTTCTCGAATCCACCAGGGTGCGAACGGCCGTCGGGCCGAACGTTCCGTGGTTCGAGGAACGGTTGCGTTGGGACGCACTGATGACCATCTCCCCCGACGGCTCACTGGCCCGCCGCTTCGGCATGTTCGTCATGATCGTCGGACTCGTCTTCTGCGTCATGATGATCCTGCGCAAGGGCCGGATCCCCGGCACCGCGATCGGGCCCTCGCGCCGAATCCTCGGCATCGTGTTCGCGTCGCTGCTCCTGATGCAGTTCACCCCCACCAAGTGGACCCACCACTTCGGTGTGTACGCCGGTCTGGCCGCCACGGTGGCCGTCCTTGCCGCCGTCGGTGTGAGTGCGTCGAGCATGCGCTCCAAACGAAACCGCGCGCTGTTCGCCGCGGGCATCCTGTTCATCCTCGCTGTGGCGTTCACGAGCTCCAACGGCTGGTGGTACGTCTCGAGTTACGGCGTCCCGTGGTGGGACAAGCCGCCGTCAATCGCCGGCAAGGGATTCTCGACGGCCTTCCTCGGTCTGACAATCCTCGCGCTGCTGTTGGCAGCTTGGTACCACGTCATGGAGCCGCGCGAGCGAAACGGCACAGAGGACAGCGTCAAGAAGACAAGGCGACTTCGCCTTCTCGCCCCGTCACCGTTGACCATCGCGGCCGGAGCCGTCGTGCTCTTCGAGGTGCTGTCCCTACTCAAGGGAGCGGTCGGTCAGTACCCCGCGTACTCGATCGGCAAGTCCAACATCGAATCCGTCTTCGGCGGAAGCTGCGGTCTCGCGGGTGAGGTACTCGTGGAGTCCGATCCCAACACCGGCGTCCTGCAATTGGTGGACAGGCCCACCGACCTCGCCGGCGCCGGAGCTTTCGGTGCAAGCGAATCGAGCGGATTCTCGCCGGACGGAGTCGCCGGCGACCTCACCGCAGACGCCGAGGACTCGACGGCGGGCAGTGCAAACAGCCTCGACACCACGACCTCTCAGTCCGGCACCACCAGCACGCCCGGAACCGGATCCGGAACCGCTGGCGGCTCGCAGTCGACCTCGGGCGTCAACGGCAGCAACGTCGCGCTCCCGTTCGGGCTCGACCCCGCAAAAACCCCGGTGCTCGGTAGTTACGGAGCACCTCAGAACGCGTCACTGACCACCGGTTGGTATTCACTCCCCGAGCGCAACGACGCCGCACCGCTCCTGACCGTCGCGGCCGCCGGACGCATCCGCTACGTCAACTCCGACGGCATCGTCACCCCCGGCGCAGTGCTGCAGGTCGAGTACGGCAAGAAGCAGGCCGACGGGAGCGTCGACGCACTGGGACGTGTCGATCCGATCGACATCGGCCCGTCGCCGTCGTGGCGCAACCTGCGCGTTCCGATGGATCAGCTGCCCGCCGACGCCGACACCGTGCGTCTGGTGGCCAGTGACACCGACATCAGCGCCGACCAGTGGCTGGCGGTCACACCGCCACGAGTGCCGACCATGCGCACGCTGCAGGACGTCGTCGGATCCACCGATCCCGTGCTGATGGACTGGGCTGTCGGTCTGGCCTTCCCGTGCCAACGTCCGGTGGATCACCTGTACGGCGTCGCCGAGATCCCGGAGTGGCGCATCCTGCCCGACCGCATCGGTGCGGAGTCCACCAACGCCTGGCAGGACCACTACGGCGGCGGACCGCTCGGCTGGACTACCGAACTGCTCTCGGCCAGGGCATTGCCGACCTATCTGGACAACGACTGGGATCGTGACTGGGGATCGCTCGAGCAGTACACACCGCTCGATCCGGACGCGATTCCCGCGCAAATGAACGTCACCACCGAGACCCGATCGGGCACCTGGACACCGGGCCCGATTCGTTACCAGTCGTAACTGTTACGCGTGGACCTACCAACCACCTGGGCACGGTAGGTCCACGCTCAGCCCTGACATACCATCGGTAGCCGTGCCCGACGCCGTGACAGCTTCACCCCAGACTTCGAGTTCGCCGCCTCCTGCTGGTCAGGATGCCCGCGAGCGTTTCCATCGCACGCGATGGGTCGCGATCATCGCCGGCTTGCTCGGCTTCGTGCTCGCACTGGCGACTCCGCTGCTTCCCGTCGTGCAGACGACGGCTTCGGTCAACTGGCCGCAGAACGGCGTGATCGGCGACGTCGAGGCACCGCTGATGGCGCAGGTTCCCATCGACGTCAACGCATCGATCCCCTGTACCGCGGTCAGCTCGTTGCCGGAGGGCGGCGGCATCTTGCTGTCGACGGCACCTGCACAGGGCGACGGCGCGGCACTGTCGTCGATGTTCGTCCGGGTGTCCGCGACGAGCGTCGACGTGCTCGATCGCAACGTCGTCGTCGCTTCGGCGGCACGCGAGGACGTCGAGTCCAGTCGCTGTGGCGCCATCGCGTTCAGCTCTGACGTCAACCGAACCACGGCAGAGTTCGTCGGACTGACCTATCCCGACGGCAACCCGATTCGTGGCCAGCTCGACGGTGACTTCCGCCCGCAGGTGGTCGGCGTCTTCAGCGACCTGCCCGACGGCGCTGCCCCCGAGGGCCTCGGCTTCTCGATGACGATCGACTCACGTTTCTCCTCGAGCCCCAGCGTCTTGAAGCTGGTCGCGATGATCGTGGCCGTCCTCTCTACCATCGTCGCGCTGGTCGCCCTGGCTCGCCTCGACGGCACCGACGGCCGCAAGCACCGACGCTTCCTGCCCGCACGCTGGTGGAAGTTCTCCGGTATCGACGGAGTGGTGGTCGGCACACTCGTCGTGTGGCACTTCATCGGCGCGAACACCGCCGACGACGGTTATCTCCTGACCATGGCCCGAGTCTCACCGGACGCGGGATACATGGCCAACTACTTCCGTTGGTTCGGCGTTCCCGAGGCCCCGTTCGGTTGGTATTACGAAGTGCTGGCCGTGATGGCGAAGATCTCGACCGCGAGCCCGTTCATGCGTCTGCCCGCTCTGCTCGCCGGAATCCTCTGCTGGATGGTCATCAGCCGCGAGGTCGTCCCGCGTCTCGGCCGGGCGGTTCGCCGGAGCAACGTCGCCCTCTGGACCGGCGGTCTGGTGTTCCTGTCCTTCTGGCTGGCGTACAACAACGGTCTTCGCCCCGAGCCCATCGTGGCTCTCGGCGCACTGCTCACCTGGTGCTCCATCGAGCGCGCCATCGCCACCGGACGTCTGCTGCCCGCGGCCACGGCAATCTTGATCGGCGCCTTCACTCTTGCCGCCGCACCCACCGGATTGATGTGTATCGCAGCCCTTCTCGCCGGTGTGCGCCCGTTGGTGCGTATCGTCGTCAAGCGTCACCGACTGGTCGGCACACTGCCGCTGCTCGCTCCGATCGCCGCTGCCGGAACCATCGTGCTGGTGGTCATCTTCGCCGACCAGACCTTTGCCGGTGTCATGGAAGCCACGCGCGTCCGAACGATCATCGGGCCCAATCTCGAGTGGTACCAGGACTTCCTGCGCTACTACTACCTCTTCGTCCAGACGGTCGACGGCTCGGTTGCCCGACGCTTCGCATTCTTGACGATGATCCTGTGCCTCTTCACGACGCTCTTCGTGTTGTTGCGCCGCGGCCGCGTCCCCGGCGCGGCTACCGGTCCGTCGTGGCGCCTGGTCGGCGTCGTCTTCGGCACGATGTTCCTGATGATGTTCAACCCCACCAAGTGGACTCACCACTTCGGTGCGTACGCGGGCATCGCCGGTTCTCTCGCCGCGCTGACCGCCGTGGCCGTGTCCGCGTCCGCCCTGCGCTCGCGTCGTAACCGATCGGTGTTCGTGGCCGGACTACTCCTGATGCTCGCGTTGACGTTCGCCGGCATCAACGGCTACTGGTACGTCTCGAGTTACGGCGTGCCGTGGTTCGACAAGACCATCTCCTACGACGGCCGTGAATCCAACACCCTGTTCCTCGCGCTCTTTGCTCTCGCCTTGGCCTTTGCCGCCTGGCAGTACCTGCGTGAGGGATTTGCCGCCCCGCCCGAGAAGCCGAACACGGCCAAGGGCAGACGAATTCGCAAGTTCGCGGCCGCTCCCCTCACCGTGATTGCCGGTCTGATGGTCCTGTTCGAGGTGCTCTCGCTACTCAAGGGTGCAGTGTCGCAGTACCCGGCGTACTCGCTGGGCCGAAGCAACATCGAGGCACTCGCGGGCAAGACCTGCGGCATGGCCGAGGACGTTCTGGTCGAGACCGACGTCAATTCCGGGAATCTGCGGCCTCTGACCGCTCCCGGATTCAACGCCGAGGATCCGTTGTCCGGAGTTGATTCGAAGGGCTTCTCCCCCAATGGGGTTCCCAGCGATCTGACTGCGGATTACATCGAGGTCAAGCAGGGCATGGGTAATACCGACAGCCAGAGTGTCGGCCCCAGCTTCGCCACCGGCTCCGGCGCCGGGACCAGCGGCGGCACCGGCAACGTCGGCGTCAACGGCAGCACGGCCAAGCTCCCCTTCGGTCTCGATCCGTCGAAGACGCCGGTCATGGGCAGCTACCAGCCCGGCGTACAGGAACCCGCTTCCCTCATCTCGAGTTGGTACGGATTGCCCACTCGCAGTGAGGAATCACCGTTGGTGGTCATGTCCGTCGCCGGGCGCGAGTGGTCCGTCGACAACACCGGTGCCATCACGTACGGCCAGTCGCTGCTGGTCGAGTACGGCAAGACGCAGCCCGACGGAACCGTGCAGGTTCAGGGTTCGTACATGCCGCGAGACATCGGACCCGCGCCGTCGTGGCGCAACGTCCGTATCCCGATCGACGAACTCGCGCCGGACGCCGACGCCGTTCGGGTGGTCGCGTTCGATCCCAACCTCACGGGCGATCAGTGGATGGCATTCACGCCGCCGCGCGTGCCCAAGCTCGAGTCCCTGAACTCGTACATCGGCAACGAGCAGCCGGTGCTCCTGGACTGGGCTGTCGGCCTTCAGTTCCCATGCCAACGTCCGTTCACACATCAGAACGGCGTGGCCGAGATGCCGAACTTCCGCATCCTCCCGGACCGTCCTCTTGCGGTCAGTTCCACCGACACCTGGCAGTCCGCGGACAACGGTGGCCCGCTCGGATTCACCGAGGTTCTTGCCGGTGCGACGACGGTTCCTACGTACCTGAAGGACGACTGGGCGCGGGACTGGGGATCACTCGAGCGGTACGACCGGTACTTCCCCAATGCGGTTCCGGCAGAGGTGGAGACGGGCACCGCAACCCGCTCGGGCATGTGGATGCCCGGCGAGATGCGAGTGCACTAGCCTGCGCTACCTACTCGGGTGACTGCTCGGGTGCGACGTACGGAGACGGCCGAGACCGCTCCGACAACGACGACGCACCCGAGTAGTTGCCCAACGCCTGGCCGTTCGCCGAGCAGCACAACTGCCAGCAGCACGGCGAGAACCGGTTGCATGAGCAGGAGCGTCGCGCCCACCTCGGCGGGAAGCCGAGGGAGCGAGTTCCCCATCAGCATCCAGCCGAACACCTGGCCGACCAGTGCCAGTGCCGCGAGCCAGCCGAACGCTTCCCAGCCCGGGACGAAATCGATCCGGCCCCACAGTGATCCGATGACGGACCCGGCGATGCCCGCGGACGTCGTCGAGATCAACACCTGGCTCGCTGCCCGATCCGCCTCGCCCGTCCGGCCGACCACGAAGATGTAGCCGCCGTAGGCGATTCCGGAGACGAGCGAGAGCGCCGTTCCCCACAGCAAGTCGTCGCCGGTTCCCCCACCCCCGAACACGCCGCCCGCCAAGGCGATTCCCGTGAACATGAACGGCAGGGCGAAGACGAACCGCATCGGCACCCGATGGCCGAACACCAACCAGGACAGTGCGGGCACCACGACCACCTGCACGTTCACGACGACGCTCGCCATCCCCGCGCCGATCATCAGAATCGACTGCGACCACAACGCGAAATCCAGCCCGAGCAGCAGACCGCCGAGCACCTGCAGAACGACTGCCCGCCGGCTCGGCTTGCCCACCCGGCGGTACTCCCGCCACGCCAACCACAACAGCGGCGGCAAGGCCAGGAAGCAACGGAAGAAGACGGCGGTCGAGGGCCCCACATCGGCCAGCTTGATGAGGAGCGAACTGATCGAGATCGCAGCTGCGCCTCCGACGACCAGCAGTCGAGGGTCGATGCGCCCCCGAGGAGTTCGGGTGGGTGTCGATGTCTGCGCGGTCGCGGAGGTCAGTGCGGTCACTCGACAATGTTCCTGCCGCTAACTATTCAGCACAAGCAAATGTTCAGACCGTATATTCGGTAGCATTACTACTGTGTTGAATCTCGAAAGACTTCGCGCCCTGCACGCCGTCGCCGAGAACGGATCAGTGGCGGCTGCCGCCCGCACCTTGCATGTCACACCCTCCGGGATTTCGCAGCAGTTGAACAAGCTCGAGCGAGAGGTCGGTGTTCCGCTCCTCGAACCGCAGGGCCGCGGTGTGCGACTCACAGAAGCGGGCCGAATCCTCGCGCGCCGAACCGCAGAGGTTCTCTCGACGCTCGCCCAGGCAGAGGCGGAAATCGCGTCGCTGCAGAGCGAGGTGACGGGCCGCGTACGTATCGGCGCCCTGGTCTCCCCCAGCAGGACGGTGCTGCCGCGAGCCATCGCCGAAATCAGGCATGCGCACCCGCAGCTCGAAATCACCTTCAACGAAGGCGAATCCGAAGAACTGCTCCCCGCACTGATTCGCCGCGACCTCGACGTCGTGGTGGTCGACAGTTGGAGCACTCTGCCCGTCGAACTTCCCGACGGACTCTCCTTCACGCCCGTGTACGACGACGTGGCGCTGCTCGCTCTCCCGGCGTCACATCCGCTGGCGGAGAACAAGGTCGTCGCGCTCAGCGAGCTGTCCGAGCATGCCTGGGCGACGTGGACCCGGGGAACGGACTTTCACACCTTCACCGTCAGGACCCTGCGCGCGCAGGGGTTCGACCCACGAATCGAGTACGAGGTCGCCGAGTTTCCCACCCAGGTCGAATTCGTCGCTCAGGGCCTCGCCGTCGCATTGATTCCACGCTTGGCGAGAGTTGTACCGCCGGAAGGTGTTCGAATGCTCGACACGGTTCCGCCGCTCGGCCGAGACATCTACCTCGCCTGGCGGACAGACAGCGAAAGGCCGGCCGTCCTGGCGGCGATAGAAGCGCTACGCCGCCAGTTCGACGCCCTCGGTGACAAAAAGAACTAGAGCGGCATCAAGTTGTGCTTGCGCGGGTTCTTGAAGATCGTCTTGTCCGCGAGCAACTTCAGAGCCTTACGGATCTCGAGACGCGTCTGCGAAGGCTCGATCACCGCGTCGATGTATCCGCGCTCGGCCGCGATGTACGGCGTCGCGACGAACTCGTTGTAGAAGTTGATCAGCTGAGCACGCACCGCGGGTGCATTCTCGCCGGCCTCGGCGAGCTGACGCCGCCCCATGATGTTGACGGCGCCCTCGGCGCCCATCACGGCGATACGAGCGGTCGGCCACGCGAGGTTGATGTCGGCACCAAGCTGCTTGCAGCCCATGACGGCATAACCGCCGCCGTACGCCTTACGAACCACCACAGTCACCTTCGGCACAGTGGCTTCGATGTACGAGAACAGGAAACGCCCGCCGCGCTTGATGACGCCGACCTTTTCCTGATCGACGCCGGGAAGGAAGCCCGGTGTGTCGACGACGAAGACGAGCGGGATGTTGAAAGCGTCGCACAGACGCACGAAGTGGGCGGCCTTGTCGGAGCTGTCCGCGTCGAGGGCGCCGCTGAGGTACGTGGGCTGGTTGGCCACGACACCGACGGGCAGGCCGTCGACGCGGGAGAATCCGGTGATCACGTTGTGCGCGACCTGGGCTCCGATTTCGTGGAAAGTGCCGTCGTCGAAGATCCGCAGAATGATGTCGTGCATGTCGTAGCCGGCGTTGTCGGCATCCGGCATGAACGCATTGAGTTCGAGATCCGACTCGGTGATCTCGGGTTCGAGGCCCGGGTTGATCAGCGGCGCCTTCTCCTGGCACGACGACGGCATGAAGCTCAGGTACTCACGCACCCAGTCGAAGGCAGCCTTCTCGTCGGGAGCGACGTGATGGATGTTTCCGTACTCCGCCTGCTTGCGGGCTCCACCCAAGTCCTCGAGGCTGACCTCTTCGCCGGTGACCGACTTGATGACGTCGGGTCCGGTGACGAACATGTACGACTCTTCGGTCGCGACCACGACGTCCGTGTTGATCGGGGCGTACACGGCACCGCCGGCGCATTTACCGAGGATGACCGAGATCTGCGGGCACAGGCCGGACAACGGCTCCTGACGTGAACCCATGTTGGCGTACCAGGCCAACGAGGAAACGGCGTCCTGGATGCGAGCTCCACCGGAATCGTTGATACCGACGACCGGGCAGCCCACCTTCAGCGCAAAATCGTTGACAGCTGCGACCTTACGGCCGAACATCTCTCCGGCGGCACCGCCGAACACCGTCTGATCGTGCGCGAACACGGCTACCGGACGCCCGTCGACGGTTCCGTGACCGGTCATGACGCCGTCGCTGTACGGGTTGCCCTCGCCCGCCATCTTCACCAGGGCACCGATCTCGATGAAGCTACCGGGGTCGAGCAACATGTCGATGCGCTGGCGCGGCGTGCTGTGCCCTGCTGCATCGCGCTTGGCAATGGCCCGAGCCGAGCCGGGTTCCTTTGCCTTCTCCAACTTTTCGCGGAGTTCAGCGAGCTTCTCCGCGGTGGTTGTCGTCACTTCTGAACTCCGGTTTCCGCTGCTTTGGTCTGAGCTGTCTCGATCTGGGCCAGCTTGGTGGTGAGGTCTGCCGCAACCTTCGCGATGTACGGCTCGTCGACGATCTGCAGGTGGTCCCCGCCGATGTAGACGACCTCGAGGTTCTTCACGTAGTCACCCCAGCCACCATCCGCCTTGCGGGTCTTGAATGCAGGCTCGAGCGTCATCAGCTCGTCGTGGTACTTGTCAGCCATGTAGAGCACGACGTCGCCGTCGTAACTGCTGAACTCGGCCGTCTGGATGGCGCGATTGTCCAACCACGACGTCCGCTGATGCTCGATGATGCCGCCGGGAATCTTGGCGCCGCTCATCTTGATCATGTCCATCAAGATCTGGATCTGATCCTCGTCGGCTTCGGTGGAAGCCAGAACGTCAAGCGGCAGCGGCACATCCAGGTTGTAGGTGCGCTTGGCGAACTTGCCGTAGCGCTCCCAACGCTTGCGTCGTTCCGCCTCGGTGTCCGGCACGACCTCGCCGGCCATGACGGTGTCGAGCAGCCCGACCACACGCACGTCGGCGCCCTGCTCGCGCAGCAACTTCGCGACCGCATACGACATCACGCCACCGAACGACCAGCCACACAGCACGTACGGCCCGTCGCCCTGGATCTCACGCAGCAGCGGAACGTAAGCAGCAGCGCGGGTTTCGATCGAGCCCTCGACCCGCTCGAATCCGTACATCGGCGTGCCGGCGGGCAGGCGCTTGAGCAGAGGCTCGTACGTCACCGTCGAACCACCGGCAGCATGGAAGACGAATACCGGTACGGCAGTGGAACCTTCGGGGCGGGCACGCAGAGTACGCACGAGTCCGTCGATCTTGCCGTCGTCCTCGAGGTACTGGCGAACGACGTCCGCAAGCTCTTCGATGGTGGTGGAGTCGAGAACGTCGTCGAGAGTGATCTCGCCACCGGCACGCTCGGAAAGCCGAGCAGCAAGCTTCTCGGCGACCTCGTCACCGACGATCGGCAGATCGTTGAAGATGCCCTTGGCCGACTTCCCGGTGACAACCGCCCACGTCGCAAACGTCAAGCGCTCGGCCGCATCTCGCGGCGGAACGTCCGAGCCTGCGTCGTCGGCAGTTCCGGCTCGAGAAGGATCGGAAGGCGCAGCTGCAACCGGAGCAGTGGTAGGTAGTTCCACTGCCACCTCGGCGGGAGCAACGTCCTCGTCAGCAGCGTCGGCCGCCAACTTCTCCGCGGCCTGCTTGTCGGCCATCGCCTGAACCTCTTCGCGATTGTCGATCGCGTAGCGCAGGTACTTGTTGACCTCGTTGAGGCTCGCGTCCTTGACTGCCTGGAGCTGGAGCTGCGGAATGTCGAACTCGTACTCGACGCGGTTCTTGATACGCATCGCCATGAGCGAGTCGAGACCCAGTTCGATGAGCGGAACCTCGGCCGGCAGATCCTCCGGCGAGTACCCCATCGACTCGGCTACCACGATCTTGAGGCGGTCGTCGAGGCTCTGCGAACCGTTCGGATCCCACTTGCCTCCGGCGTCTTCGACGACCTCGGCCAGGGATTCCATCGGCGCACTGGTCTTGACCGGCGCGCTGACGACCAGCTCGGGCAGCGGCTCACCCGACGTGACGACGGCGTCGAAGAGCAGACGGAACGTAGCACCCTCACGAGCGTGCACCTGCACCGACGCTCCACCCGGATGCGGGTTGAGTGTCGTCGTCAGGGTCGCAGCGCCGGCCAGCTCACCATGGGGAACGGCAGCGGTGAGAGCGACATCCGAGAGCACCTGTCCGGCAGCAGCGCTCACGAGCACAGCCAGATCGGTGACGGCGGATGCGTCGACCTCCCACACGTGGCGGCCGTCGGGCAGAGCGACGTGCGAACCGGGTACGCGAGCCGAACCGCCGGCACTGACGCGAATGTCGAGCCAATACGGCTTACGCAGGAATGCGGTACGCGGAACCGAAGCGAAATCGCCTGCGGGAAGCAGAGACTCGAGGTTCACGGCATGGCCGTGCACGTACAGCTGCGCGAGAGCGGCAAGAACACCCGCGGACTCGTCTTCCTTACGCTTGAGCGTCTGGATGAGCTCCATGTCGTGCAGGCCCGAATCGAAAGCGGTAGCCGCCACCGACATCAACGTCACCGGGTTGGGTGCAAGCTCGACAAAAGTGGTGTGGCCGTGGGCAACTGCACCGCGTACCGCGTTGGTGAAGTACACGCTGTGGCGAAGACCCTTGACCCAGTACGCCTCTTGATGGATCGGCTCGTGACCGGGACGGTAGAAGGTGTCCTTGTCGACGGACGAGTAGACGCCGAGCTTCAACGTGGTCGGCTCGATACCGGCCAACTCGGCGGCAAGCTCACCGAGCAGCGGATCTACCTGCGAAGTATGGCTGGCGCCCTTGGTCTGCAGGACACGCGCCATCTTGCCGTCGGCCTCGGCGGCCGCGACGATCGCCTCGATGTCCGGCTGTGGTCCACCGATCACCGTGTGCGTCGGAGCTGCGTAAACACAGACCTCGAGCTTGGGGTACGTGGGCAGCAGCGCCTCGATCTCGGATGCGCTGTACTCGAGCAGAGCCATCAGACGGATGTCGTCGCCGACAAGTGCGCCCTCGGCCTCACCCATCAGCCGTGAACGTGAACAGATCACGCGGACAGCGTCTTCCAGGTTCAGACCGCCGGAAACGTACGCGGCAGCGGCCTCACCCATCGAGTGCGGAACCACGGCTTCGGCCTCGGCGCCGTGGTGACGCAGCAATGCGGCCAGACCGACCTGGATGGTGAAGATTCCCACCTGGGCGGTCTCGACGTTGTACTCGATCGAATCGTCGAGGAACATCTCGACCATCGAGTAGCCGGCCTCGTCCTGGATCAGCGCGTCGACCTCGTCGACGGCCGCCTTGAAGGCCGAGTTCTCCGTGTAGAGCTGCTTGGCCATCTTGCGGTGCTGCGAGCCGAAACCCGAGAACACCCACACCGCGCCCTTGGGCGACGGCGAGTCGGCGGAGAAGACTCCTTGAGCAGGCTTGCCTGCGGCGACGGCGCGCAGCGAGCTGATGGCCTCGGAGCGCGTCTTCGCCAGAACAGCGGCGCGCGAGCGTCCGTGGTTGCGACGCGCGAGTGTGCGGGCGACGTCGGCGAGGGGCGTCTTGCTTCCCTCTTCGGTTTCGAGCCAGTCGGCCAGGTCAGCGGCTGCGCGGCGACGACGCGACGGCAGCGCGCCGGACACAGCCAGCACAACGGTGCTCTCGTCTTCCACAGGTGCATCGGCGACAGGGGCATCCACTACCGTCTCGGCAGGCACGTACTCCTTGACCACGACGTGCGCGTTGGTTCCACCGAAACCGAAACCGGAGACACCGGCGACAGCCTTGCCGGTGTAACGCGGCCAGTCGGTGGCCTCGGGCGTCACCTGCAGGTGCGACTTCTCGAAGTCGATGTGCGGGTTCGGGCCCAGGTAGTTGATCGTCGCGGGAATCTTGTTTTCCTGCATCGCCAGAACGACCTTGATCAGGCCGGCGGCACCTGCAGCTGCTTCCAGGTGCCCGAAGTTGGTCTTCGCGCTACCGAGCAGTGCCGGCTTGTCTTCGTCACGACCACGACCGACGACACGACTGAGCGCGTCGGCCTCGATGGGATCACCGAGATCGGTACCCGTTCCGTGCGCCTCGATGTAGTCGACGGTGGTCGGCAAGATTCCGGCGTCGCGGTACGCGAAACGCAACACGTCGGCCTGGGCATCGGGATTGGGGGCGAGCAGACCGTTGGAACGGCCGTCCTGGTTGACCGCGGATCCGGCGATCACCGCGAGGATGGAATCTCCGTCACGCTCGGCGTCTTCGAGGCGCTTGAGCACGACGAGTCCGCCGCCCTCACTGCGAACGATGCCCTGAGCCTGAGCGGAGAAGGCACGCAGTTTTCCGTCGGGAGCGAGCATCCCGGTCTGATCGAAACCGAGGGTTCCGGGAGGGGCCAGCAGCATGTTGACGCCACCGGCCAGCGCGATGTTGGAGTCACCGCTGCGCAGCGAGCGCACAGCCTCGTGAACGGCAACCAGCGAAGACGAACACGCGGTGTCCAGAGCGATGGACGGTCCACGGAAGTCGAAGAAGTACGAGACCCGGTTCGCGACGATCGCCGTCGACGTTCCGGTCAACGCGTACGGATGCGCCGTCGTCGGATCACTGACCGCGAGCAACTGGTAGTCGTTGGCGGAACTGCCGATGAAAACACCGACCTGCTTGCCCTTGAGCCCACTCGCCGGAATGCGAGCGTGCTCGAGTGCTTCCCACGCGAGTTCGAGTGCGAGGCGCTGCTGCGGATCGACGTTGACGACCTCGAGCGGAGACATCGCGAAGAACTCGGCGTCGAAGCCCTTGACGTCGTCGAGGTACCCGCCTTTGGTGTTCGCGTTCTCGACCGCGGCCTTGATGGCGGGATCCGACATGAACTCGGCCCAGCGGTCCTCGGGGAGGTCGCTGATGCCGTCGCGTCCGGCCGCCAGCATTTCCCACATGTCCGAAGGCGTGTGCCCGGCACCGGGGAATCGTGTGGACAGTCCGACGATGGCGATGTCGTGAGCGTCCGTCGTGCCGCCTGAGACGTAATACGAGGCGTCGACGGTCTCCTCCGGCGCCTCGGGCTCACCTTCGATGATCCGAGTAGCCAGCGAAGCGATGGTGGGGTGTTGATAGGCAACCGTGGCGGTCAGCGTGACGCCGAGCAGATCCTCGATGTCTCCGCTCAGAGCGACTGCGTCCCGCGAGGCGAGCCCGAACTCTTCCATCGGGCGATCGTCCGTGATCGACCCCGCCGGCTGACCGGTCGCGTTGGCGATCCAATTGCGAAGCCACTCACGCAGCTGCGCGACACTCATTTCGCTCACAACGTCTTTGCTCTGCGCACCATCTTGTTCAACCATCAACTCACCAAGCCACCGATCATGAAGGGACTGCTCCTCAAACGCTATCGGGGAATGCGGTCTGCTGATAGCCGCCTCGCAACGTTCCCTCGATATAGCTCGCCTTACACGCGCGGCGAGCGATCTTGCCGCTGGACGTACGCGGAATCGAACCCGCGGGGACGAGCAGGATGTCTCGGGCCGTAACACCGTGACGGGACGAAATCGCCGCACGCACGGTGTCCGCGATCGGCTGCGGATCGGCCTTGCCTGCGCCGGGAGCACGCTCGGCCACGATGACCAACTGCTCCGAGGAATCGTCGTCGTCGAACTTCAGACCCGAGTGCGTGTTGGAGAACACGACGGACGGCAGCTGGTTGGCCGGTACGGCAAACGCAGCGATGAAGCCGGGGCGCAGAGCCGGGCTGGCTTCCTGAGCCGAAGCCTCGAGGTCCTGCGGGTAATGATTGCGACCGTCGACGATCACGAGGTCCTTGACGCGCCCGGTGATGTACAGCTCGCCGTCGACGTAGACGCCGAAGTCGCCGGTACGCATCCAGTTGGCATCCGCCGGCGTGCCCTCGGTGTGGCTGTCTTCGCTCAACCGATTGTCCAGCTTGTTGTGGAAGGTCTCCGCCGTCTCGTCGGGGCGACCCCAGTAGCCGATACCGATGTTCTCGCCGTGCAACCAGATCTCGCCGACGTGATTGTCGGGGACCTCGGTCAGCGTCTCGGGATCGACGATCGCCGCCCACTGACTGCGCGAGACGTACCCACAGGAGACCTGCGCGATTGCGTTCTCGGAGTACTGGTCGACGATGACCATGCGTCCCTTGTTGAGTTCCGTGCGGTCGACGTAGATGACCTTGGCCTCGTCGGAATGCTTGGTCGAGGAGACGAAGAGCGTCGCCTCGGCCATGCCGTACGACGGCTTGATCGCAGTCTTGGGCAGACCGTACTGAGCAAAAGCGTCGTTGAACTTGCGCATCGACGACGTCGTGACCGGCTCACTGCCGTTGATCAGACCGATGACGTTGCTCAGGTCCAGGGTCTCGCCGTCCTTCGGCAGGCCACGCGCGGCAGCGTGCTCGAAAGCGAAGTTGGGAGCGGCAGCAAAGGTGCCGGCGCCGTCGGAAACCGCAGCAAGTTCCTTGATCCACCGGTACGGCCGCTGCACGAAAGCACGCGGGCTCATGATGGTGATGTACTTGCCGCCCAGAGCAGGCAGGATGACCGTCAGCAGGCCCATGTCGTGGAACAGCGGCAGCCACGTGACGCCGCGTGAGTCCTCGTTGAGTTCGATGGAGTCGACCATCTGGAGCGCGTTCGTTCCGACAGCACGATGGGTGATCTCCACGCCGGCGGGAACTCGGGTCGAACCCGAGGTGTACTGCAGGTACGCGATGTCGTCGAGTTCGATGTCGGGGCGAACCCACGTTTCACCGACGGTGTCGGGAATCGCGTCGACGGCGATGATGCGCGGACGCTCGGCAGCGGGAAGCGAGCGGAACAACTGGCGAACACCGGCCGCCGACGATGCGGCAGTCAGAATCGCAGTCGGCTTGCAGTCACCGAGAACAGCGTGAAGACGGTCGGTGTGACCGGGCTCGTCCGGATCGAAGAGCGGCACCGCGATGGAACCGGCCTGAATGGCCGCGAAGAACGAAATGACGTAGTCGAGTCCCTGCGGAGCAAGAATCGCGACACGGTCGCCACGCTTGGTGACCTGCTGCAGACGGGCTGCAACAGCGCGCAGACGCACACCGAACTGCTCCCAGGTCAGCTCCAGGGCTTCACCGTCACGCTCGCGTGAGTAGTCGATGTACCGATACGCGAGCTCGTCCGCGTTGACACGCGAGTGTTGCTCGACGTAGTCGACCAGCGTGAAGCCTGGTTGCAGGCGGATCTGGCCCTTCTCGTCGAGAAAGCCATCGAACAGCGCGTTCATTCCATCTCCTCCGAAGCGATCACACAAGCACTGTCTTTCATGCCTGCGCCCCAGACTTCCTTCGCTCTCTCGGGTCCATCTTCGATCAATCGAATCGCACTTTGTGCGCAACTCACCTGAATCACTTCATCGATCCCAAACCATCGATATGTTACAGATTCGCATCGTCCGTATTCTCCGGCCTACTCGCCCGCCAGTAACGGGATGATCGGGGCGAACGCTTCCATCTGCGTCGGGAAGACCCCGACGTACGACATCGACGTCTTCTCGCGGACCAGTCGAATCTGGTCTGCGATTTCCTCGAAAGTGCCCACAGCCAGGTATGGAGAGTTCAACAGCTCCTCCACGCTCAGCTTACGATCCACTTCGATGTTCGGCGGAAAACCTTGGTCCAGAGCGGCGATTGCCATTTCGGCAGCCTGCTCTCGATCGTCGGTGATCATGATCATGGTGATGGTCCAGTTGAGTTCGATCTCATCGAAACGCTCGCCGGCAGCTTCGCGGATCCGCTCGACACGTTCGATGGTCTTTTCCATCGTGATTCCGGAGAGCAGAAGCCGCCCGTCACGGTTCGTCGGTGTGGCGACCGAGATGATGTCCGCGTACTTCGCCGCGAGAGCAAGCATCTTCGGGCCTCCGCCGCCCACGATGATCGGTGGCCGCGGGCCCTGCCGCGGTCGCGGGCTGCCCTTGAGGCCGCGCACCTGATAGTGCTTGCCTTCGAAAGTGCATTCCTGCCCGCGCAGAAGAACGTCGAGAATCTGCAGAGACTCCTCGAGCTTCTCGATGCGAACGCCCGGACTTTCGTAGGCGATGCCGCCCTTGTCGAACTCTTCCTTCATCCAGCCCGCACCGATACCGAGTTCGAGTCGACCACCGGACAGCACGTCGATAGTCGCCGCGTCCTTCGCGAGCACAGCAGGATGACGGAAGCCGTTGGCCAACACGGCGGTGCCGAGACGAATCTTGTCGGTGGCCACCGCGAGCGCTCCGAGAGCGGCGATCGGGCCGACCTGATTACCCAGGTGATCCGGAATCATGAACGAGTCGTAGCCGAGTTCCTCGGCCTTCTGCGCGAGCTTGACGAAGCGTCGCGCACCACCCTCTTCGGCGTTGCCCTCGCCACCGGCCGCAAACCGAAATTTGCGTAGGGCATCGCTGCCGTGGGTGGAACTCATATATCGATCTCCTGTGATGGACACGTACGTCGTACTCGAACTACAAACTCGGACAAATCGAACCTACTCGCCAGTCACTTACGTGACAGCACTGTAGAGGAAGCCCCCGGACCGTGCAGCACTCTACCGGGACCAAACGAGCAGATTACCCGCGAGCGAACTCCCGAGACGCCCGATTGTGACGAATCAACAGTGCGGCGGTGACTCAACTGTGGGGCGGCGTCGGTGCAGCGTCGATCTTCTCCGCAGCCCACTGTGCCATCCATTGGGTGGCCGTCGTGCCGTTCGGATCGACTTGGAAGGAGTTGTACATCGCGTGCACAGGGTTGTTGTAGTACTCGAGCAGTCGCGGCGCCGAACTCAGCCAGTTGGTCGGGTTGAGAGCGGCTGCCGGCGCGTCGCAGATACCGTCGCTCGGCGCGCAGATCTGATAGGTCCGATCGTTGAGGTCACCGAACCCGCCGGGCCTCGGGCCGGTCATCGTGAGACCGGGCAGCTTCAGCCCGTTCAGCGACAGCTCGGCGCCGACACCGGCAACGCTCGGGCCAACGGTGTTCCCGAACGCCGGATCGCGCCGACCGTCGGCGATCAAGCCGACGCCCAGAACCAGATCGGCAGGCACCGCGCCGGTACCGTCGCCGATACTCGCGGCGACGTCACCCGCGATCACCGCGCCCTGGGAAAATCCAGTCAGGACGTAACTCGTGAGCGGGCACTCGGCGTGCCGCTTCATCAGAAAGTCGTTAGTGGCAGCAGTTCCCGCAGCCCGACTGTTGTTGTAGGACTGCTGTCCGTCCGGCGGGATCGCCACCGGATTCGAAAACTGTGCGACATACGGAACGGTGTAGACGTCGGCCCGGGAAGTATCGAACTTCTCCTGCAGAGGACGGGTCACGTTCAGCATCAACGACGCCGGATTGGCCGTCGGGTTGTACGGGTCGTCGGTAGCGCTCGACTCCCACGTACCCGGTATGGCTACTACCTGGACATCGGGGCAACTGGCCGGCTGAGACACCGGAGGCTCCGGGCTCGGCGGGATCGGAGTCGGCGAAGGCACCCGCCCGGCCAGGATGTACCAACCGCCGATCACGACCGCTGCGACCACAAGAATGATCAGCAGCGGGATCAGGCACCCACGACGCTTTCCAGACCTCGCCATGACCCGCGCCTACTTGCAGTAGGTGGCGTTGGCGACGTCGATGTAGATCTGAGCGTTCGCACCTGCCTGCTCGGGAGTGATCTGCTTGCCTTCCGCCGACGCTTCCTGGCCGACGAAGGCGGTCACGAAGGTCAGGACCTCGTCGTCGGTCTGAGGACCGGCAGCGCAGATGTAATTGGCCGTGTTGACGGCGATGCTTCCGTCACCGGCTGGGGTGATGCCCTTCGCCTTCAGTCCGTCGAGGAACTTCTGTGCCTCGGGACTGACCTCGACGACTGTGG